>NZ_JBSIBZ010000148.1:0-13780 GCF_058245575.1 Streptomyces sp. UF-297
CACGATCGTGGTCCCGTGCGGCGCCTCCACGGCACCCTGCACGGGCGGCAGCGGCCGGTTGCCGGGGAGCAGTTCCGGCGAGTGCTCGCCGAGGAAATCCATGAATGACGAAGAGCCTGGCGTCAGGAAGGCAGCTGGTAGACGCCCGGTGCTACGAGTGTTGGCTTCCACACGTTTCCTTCCGGATATTCGGCAGTACGCCTCAAGACGTCCGGCCGATCCTTGAATTGGCTCAGCGCTGCGTTGCAGCTGAAGCACAGTACGCCACGGACTCTACCCGCCCCATGATCGCGTTCAACATGGATGGGACGGGGAGTGGGACGGATGGGGCGGCCGCTCATTCGCCACGCATTGAGCACCTTCCCCCGCGCCTCCCGGCGCGGCCGGGAGTACTCCGCGGAGCACTCCCGACGCTGTGCCCGGAGACCACTGCGAGCGGAATCATTCGGTGCGAATTCCGCTCGCGTCAGGGTCCGATCACACCGAGGGCAGAATTCCCCTTCGGGCATTTCGGACATGTGTCACTGTCCACCCTTTTGCACAAAGGAACGCACAAAATCCTCTGCGTTCTCTTCGAGGACATCGTCGATCTCGTCGAGAACAGAGTCCACGTCGTCCGACAGCTTCTCCTGGCGTTCCTTGAGATCCTCCGAAGCCTGCGCGTCCTGCGCCTGCTCCTCGACCTCCTCGGTGGAACGTGTGGCCTTCTGCTGTCCGCCGCCGGTGTCCTTGGTCGCCATTTCCCTCACCCCGCTCGGTTCGCCCCGCTCGATGTGACTGTCAAGATCAGACCCTACAAGCAAGGTCTGACATCGGCCCTGCACTTTGTTCAACGTCCGGGAGCCACCTCGATGATTCCCGTACCTGCCCGGTTCTCACCCTCCTGACGGCCGGTGATCCGCTTTCCGTCAGCCGCCGGACAGCACCCGCACCAGGTCCTCGGCCGTACGGCACCGGTCCAGGAGTTCCTTGACGTGGTTGCGCGTCCCGCGCAGCGGCTCCAGCGTGGGGACCCGTTGCAGGGAGTCACGGCCCGGGAGGTCGAAGATGACCGAATCCCAGGAGGCGGCGGCCACGTCGTCGGCGTACTGCTCCAGGCAGCGGCCGCGGAAGTACGCCCTGGTGTCCTCCGGGGGCTTGAGCTCGGCCCGCTCCACGTCCGGCTCGGCCAGGATCCGCTTCATCTTGCCGCGCGCCGCCAGACGGTTGTAGAGGCCCTTCTCGGGGCGCACGTCGGCGTACTGGAGGTCGACCAGGTGCAGCCGCGCCGCGTCCCAGTCCAGGCTGTCACGGCGGCGGTAGCCCTCCATGAGCTCGCGCTTGGCGACCCAGTCCAGCTCGCCGGACAGGCTCATCGGGTCGTGCTCCAGGCGGCCCAGCACGTCCTCCCAGCGGGTCAGGACGTCCTTGGTCTGGTCGTCCGCGTCCGCGCCGAAGCGGTCCTCGACGTACTTGCGGGCCAGCTCGAAGTACTCCATCTGGAGTTGTACGGCGGTGAGCGTGCGGCCGCTGCGCAGCGTGATCAGGTGCTTGAGGGAGGGGTCGTGCGAGACCTGGTGGAGGGTGCGCACGGGCTGGTCGATCGCCAGATCGGCGGCGATGAAGCCGTCCTCGATCATGGACAGGACCAGCGCGGTGGTGCCCAGCTTCAGGTACGTGGAGATCTCCGACAGGTTCGCGTCGCCGATGATCACGTGCAGCCGGCGGTACTTCTCCGCGTCCGCGTGCGGCTCGTCGCGGGTGTTGATGATCGGGCGCTTGAGCGTGGTCTCCAGGCCCACCTCGACCTCGAAGTAGTCGGCGCGCTGGCTGATCTGGAAGCCGTGCTCGTGGCCGTCCTGGCCGATGCCGACGCGGCCCGCGCCGGTGACGACCTGGCGGCAGACGAAGAACGGCGTCAGATGGCGCACGATGTCCGAGAAGGGGGTCTCCCGCTTCATCAGGTAGTTCTCGTGCGTGCCGTAGGAGGCGCCCTTGTTGTCGGTGTTGTTCTTGTAGAGGTGGATCGGCTGGGCGCCGGGCACTTGGGCCGCGCGCTCGGCGGCCTCGGCCATGATCCGCTCGCCGGCCTTGTCCCACAGCACGGCGTCGTACGGGTTGGTGACTTCGGGCGCGCTGTACTCGGGATGCGCGTGGTCGACGTACAGCCTGGCCCCGTTGGTGAGGATGACATTGGCCAGGCCGATGTCCTCATCCGTGAGCTGACTGGCGTCAGCGGACTCGCGTGCGAGGTCGAAGCCGCGGGCGTCCCGCAGCGGATTCTCCTCCTCGAAGTCCCAACGGGCGCGGCGCGCCCGGTGCATCGCCGCCGCGTAGGCGTTGACGACTTGGGACGAGGTGAGCATGGCATTGGCGTTCGGGTGGCCGGGGACGGAGATCCCGTACTCCGTCTCGATGCCCATTACTCGCCGTACGGTCATGCGGCCCTCCTTGCCCGGCGGCGCCCCGGGATGGGGTCGGCGCTCAAGTACCGCTGCGCTTCCGGTCGATGTGCGGTCCCCGCTCCCGCACAGCGTGACGCGGCGGTACCGAAGAGCCTAGAACGGCTTTGCGGCGCTGGGGAGATCATTACAGTCATTGCTCCAGTCCGGTCGAACCTGTGGCAAAAACGCATCCGGCTGCGGACGCCCCGTGCAGGACATCCGCAGCCGGAGAGCGGTGTTACAGGTACTGACCGGTATTCGCCACCGTGTCGATGGAGCGGCCGGTGTCCGCGCCCTGCTTGCCGGTGACCAGCGTGCGGATGTAGACGATCCGCTCGCCCTTCTTGCCGGAGATACGAGCCCAGTCGTCCGGGTTCGTCGTGTTGGGCAGGTCCTCGTTCTCCTTGAACTCGTCCACGCACGCCTGGAGGAGATGGGCGACCCGCAGGCCCTTCTGGTTGTGCTCCAGGAAGGCCTTGATCGCCATCTTCTTGGCGCGGCCGACGATGTTCTCGATCATGGCGCCGGAGTTGAAGTCCTTGAAGTAGAGGACTTCCTTGTCACCGTTGGCGTAGGTGACCTCCAGGAAGCGGTTCTCCTCGGACTCCGCGTACATCTGCTCCACGACCGACTGGATCATCGCGCTGACGGCCGCCTTGGGCGATCCGCCGTGCTCGGAGAGGTCGTCGGTGTGCAGCGGGAGCCGCTCGGTGAGGTACTTGGAGAAGATGTCCTTGGCCGCCTCCGCGTCCGGACGCTCGATCTTGATCTTCACATCGAGACGCCCTGGCCGCAGGATGGCCGGGTCGATCATGTCCTCGCGGTTGGAGGCGCCGATCACGATGACGTTCTCCAGGCCCTCCACGCCGTCGATCTCGGAGAGCAGCTGGGGGACGATGGTGTTCTCCACGTCCGAGCTGACACCGGATCCACGGGTGCGGAAGAGGGAGTCCATCTCGTCGAAGAAGACGATGACGGGGGTGCCCTCGCTCGCCTTCTCCCGCGCACGCTGGAAGACCAGGCGGATGTGCCGCTCGGTCTCGCCGACGTACTTGTTCAGCAGCTCGGGGCCCTTGATGTTGAGGAAGAAGCTCTTCTCCGCGGCCTTTCCGGTCACTTCCGCGACCTTCTTGGCAAGGGAGTTGGCGACCGCCTTGGCGATGAGCGTCTTGCCGCAGCCGGGCGGGCCGTAGAGCAACACGCCCTTGGGCGGGCGCAGTTCGTGCTCCTTGAAGAGGTCGGGGTAGAGGTACGGGAGCTCGACCGCGTCGCGGATCAGCTCGATCTGGTTGCCCAGACCGCCGATCTTTGTGTAGTCGATGTCCGGGACCTCTTCGAGGACGAGTTCCTCGACCTCGCTCTTCGGGATGACTTCATAGACATAGCCGGAGCGTGGTTCGAGCAGCAGGGCGTCGCCGGGGCGGATGGTGATGTCCAGCAAGGGCTCGGCGAGCCTCACCACCCGCTCCTCGTCGGTGTGCCCGATGACCAGGGCGCGCTCGCCGTCCTCAAGGATCTCCTTGAGGGTGACGATGTCCCCGGCGCTCTCGAATTCCATGGCCTCGACCACGTTGAGCGCTTCGTTGAGCATGACCTCCTGGCCACGCCTGAGCTCGTCGAGCTCGACACTGGGGCTGACATTGACCCGGAGCTTTCGGCCTCCGGTGAAAATGTCGGCGGTGCCGTCCTCGTTCGCCTGCAAGAAGACACCGAAGCCGGCCGGCGGCTGCGCGAGCCGGTCGACTTCCTCCTTGAGCGCGACGATCTGGTCGCGGGCCTCGCGGAGTGTATTGGCGAGCCGCTCGTTCTGGGCGGACACACCAGCCAGGTTGGTCTGCAGCTCGACGATCCGCTCTTCGAGAATCCTCGTGTGACGCGGAGAGTCGGCGAGCTTGCGTCGCAGGACGGCGATCTCCTGCTCGAGATAGGCAACCTGGCCGGCAGGGTCTTCAGACCCCCGCCCCGGCCGGATGCCGCGGTTCATGTCGTCGTCGTGGGCTGCCACGGTCCTCACCTCCTCCAAGGGGAGCTGGACGCTTCCTGACCCTACCTGGGCCGGTGCAGGTTGAAACCCCTAGATCGAAAAGACTGTCGGGGCGTGTCCGATCTTCACCCTTGCGCACGTCCTCACGCAGGGGGGATACCCACCCAACAACATCAGAAAGCGAGCGGTTGTATCGTCGAGACGGTCAACACCCGTCAGGGCTGGCCCCATTTGATTCACCCCACGCAGGAACGGCAGGCACGACATGACCGCACAGGATGAAGGCATCCAGGAACTGGAAGTCTGGATCGACCAGGACCTGTGCACCGGTGACGGCATCTGTGCCCAGTACGCGCCCGAGGTCTTCGAGCTCGACATCGACGGCCTGGCGTACGTCAAGAGCCCCGAGGACGAGCTCCTGCAGGAACCCGGCGCCACCACGCGCGTGCCGCTGCCTCTGTTGAACGACGTACGGGATTCCGCCAAGGAGTGCCCCGGCGACTGCATCCACGTACGCCGCGTAGCGGATCAGGTGGAGGTCTACGGGCCGGACGCGCCGTAGACGCGGCGTTACGGATCAGACACTCTCGGCGACGGAACGGTCGCCGGAACCGGTGTCACCGCCGGAATCGACGGGAAGTTCGCTCTGGACGAACTTCCCGTTTTTCCATTGCCATTTGACGGACTTGCGCTCGTCCGGGCAGCAACGGGGCACGCTCTGCGCGGAGTAGCCCAGCAGCGTGGCGGAGATGACCCCGTCACTGACGGTGAGGTCCTGGACGCTGAGGTCCCGCCCGGGGGCGAGCAGGGTGGCCGCGATACGGGTCTGTGCGCCCTTGACGGCGGGCCGGGACAGGACATAGACGCCACTGGGCGGAGTGCCCATCTCGGCGTGGCAGCGCACCGCCACGACCGTCTCGGCCCCGCCGTCGCCGTCGAGGTCGCCGCGCGCGCTCTTGACGACGTCGACGCGGTTCGGGCCGCAGTCCACGGGATAGGTCACCGCGCGCGGGTCGGGGGCGGCTGCGGGCCGCGGGGCGGCCCAGGCGCCGGGTTCGTCGGCGGTGGTGGCCGTGGCGCCGGAGGGCCGGACGAAGGACGCGCCCGCGACGACGGCCGCGAGAGCGGCGGCCGTGGCGAGCCAGTGCACGGGGCGGGTACGGGTGTGCGGAAGGTCCTGGCCTGCCGAGTGCTGCACGCGGGGTAACTCCTGTGAAGAGCTGTGGTGGTGGAGGTGTCCAGCATCGTTCCACAGGACACTGCGGCGCGGAACCGGAGCCCGGAGATGGCGGCGCGGGCGCCCCATCGGGCGAACCCTGAGAACGAAACAGCGCCGCCGGCGGTTCCCCTTTCGGGGGAACTCGTCGGCGGCGCTTGGCCGTTGCGGCGCGGGTGCGCCTCGGCTCGTCCGGCCGTCAGCCCTTGGAGCCGCTCTGGCTGCCGGGACCGTCGTAGTCCTCGCCGTACGCCCCCTTGGCGGGACGGCGGCGGCGCAGCGGCGGCTCGACGCCGTCCGCGAGGCGGCGGGCGGTGAGCAGGAAGCCGGTGTGGCCGATCATGCGGTGGTCCGGGCGGACGGCCAGGCCCTCGACGTGCCAGGTGCGGACCATGGTCTCCCAGGCCGACGGCTCGTTGAAGGTGCCGTGCTCGCGGATCGCCTCGACGGTGCGGGCCAGCTGCGTGGTCGTGGCGACGTACGCGCACAGGATGCCGCCGGGCACCAGCGCCTTGGAGACGGCCTCCAGGCACTCCCAGGGGGCGAGCATGTCCAGGATGACGCGGTCGACCTCGGTGTCGGAGAGGTTGTCCTGGAGGTCGCCGACGGTCAGCGTCCACGCGGGGTGCGGGCCGCCGAAGTAGCGCTCCACGTTCTGCGTGGCGATCTCGGCGAAGTCGGCCCGCCGCTCGTAGCTGTGCAGCATGCCCTGGTCGCCGATGGCGCGCAGCAGAAAGCTGCTGAGCGAGCCGGAGCCGACCCCCGCCTCGACGACGCGGGCGCCGGGGAAGATGTCGGCCATCGCCAGGATCTGCCCCGCGTCCTTGGGGTAGACCACGGCGGCACCGCGGGGCATGGACAGGACGTAGTCGGGGAGCAGCGGGCGCAGCGCGAGGTAGGCGACGTTCCCGGTGGTACGGACAACACTGCCCTCGGGAGCACCGATCAGCTCGTCGTGGGGGAAGGCTCCCTTGTGGGTGTGGAAGCTCTTCCCTGCTTCGAGCGTGAAGGTGTAGTGGCGTCCCTTGGGATCGGTGAGCTGGACCTGGTCCCCGACCTTGAAGGGCCCGCGACGGCGGGCGGCACCGGTCGGTTCGGACATGTGACCAGCCTACCGGGCTTTGAGGGGCGCCCTGTACCGGGGCGAGGCGGGGGCGTATCCGGTGACGTGCCCGGCGACGCGTCCGGTGGACCGTGGCGGGCGGGCTGTGGCGGGTGGGTGCGGGGGTGGGCGGGGGTGAGCGGGGATTCGGGTGCGGCCTCTACGGGGCGAATCGAACGCGCTCGGCCCCCCAGCGGGGGGTTACCCGGAGGGCCGGGTGGTGGAACCTCTCAGGACGGGCGTGCCATCGCCGCGACGAAGGCCTTCTCGACGTCGGCGGTGGACAGGACGCCGTAGATCTCGCCGGTCTCCTCGATGACGAGGTACTCCGTGGCGGGGGTGGCGCGCAGGAAGTCCAGCAGGGCCTCGCCCGCCAGCTCGGCGGAGACCCGCATGCCCTCCTTGAGGTCCTGGGCCAGGCCGCTGACGGCGACCCAGGGGCGGCGGTGCTCGGGGACGCCCACGATGGCGGCCTCGCGTACGACGGCGGTGGGGGCGCCCTGGCGGTCGACGACGACCAGCGCGCGGGCACCGGCCTCGTTGGCGCGGCGCAGCGCCTCGGACAGCGGGGTGTCGGCCTCCACGGGGACGGCCCGCCGGGTCAGGGTGCGGGCCTGGAGGTCGGGGAGGCGTTCGCGCAGGCGGGCCATGCGCAGGCTGTTGCCCGCGCCGGTCCAGATGATCCCGGCGAGGATCGCGGCGAGCAGGGCGTCGGTGAGCGAGTCGGCGCCGCCGATCTCGGGCCGGGCGCCGCCCAGGACGCCGGTGTGGGTCAGTAGCGGCAGGCCGATCAGGACGGTGACGGCCAGGGCGCGGCCGACCCAGGCGGCGGCGACGGTGCCCGTCATGGGCTTGCCGGTGATCTTCCAGACGACGGCGCGCAGCATCCGGCCGCCGTCGAGCGGCAGGCCGGGCAGCAGGTTGAAGATCGCGACGATGAGGTTGGAGATCATCAGGCCCGCGAGCAGGACGCCGGGGACGGTGCCGGGATCGACCAGCTTCATGCCGCCGTAGAAGACACCTGCCAGGACCAGGGAGAGCAGCGGTCCGACGAAGGCGAGGACGAACTCGCGGCCGGGGGTCTCGGACTCCTTCTCGATCTCGGAGACGCCGCCGAAGAACTGGAGCTGGATGCGGCGCACGGGCAGCTTGAAGCGCAGGGCCGCGACCGTGTGCGCCAGTTCGTGGACCAGGACCGAGGCGTAGAAGGCGACGGCGAAGAAGAGGGAGACCAGGTAGCGGGCGGCGCCCAGTTCGGGCAGTACGCGCTCCAGCTGGCCGCCGAAGACCCAGGTGATCAGGGCGGCGACCAGGAACCAGCTGGGGGCCACATAGACGGGCACGCCGAAGGGGCGGCCCATCAGGATGCCGCCGCCGGGCTTCTTGCGCTCCTCGGGGCGGCGCGAGGGTCCGGGCCCGCCCGACGGCGAGGGTGTGGTCCGGGCGCGCTGCCGGGTCTCGCTCGGCGGATCGGCCGGCCGGTGCTGCTCGGACTCCTGAGAGTCCTGCGGCTTCCCGCTCTCGTCCACGGTGTCCCCTCGTCGAATACGGCCTTCGCGTATGCCTGGTGCGGTCCCCCGATCATGCAGCGCAAAGGGGTCTGCCGTCGATGGTATGCGGATCGCCGCGGGGCGCTTCGCCTCGGCTCCCCGAACAGGGGTGCTCGGGGAGCTGGGAGTGTCAGTGGCGGGCCGTAGGGTCTTGTGCCATGGGAACGAGCACCGAGAAGGCCGCAGTGGAGCAGCAGGCGCAGGACGGCGCCCCGGCGGCGGGGGCTGCCGCCCGGCCGGTCGCGCTGTCGCCGTCGCGGGCCGGCGACTTCATGCAGTGTCCGCTGCTGTACCGCTTCCGCGTGATCGACAAGCTGCCGGAGAAGCCGAGTGCGGCGGCCACCCGCGGCACGGTCGTGCACTCCGTGCTGGAGCGGCTCTTCGACGCGCCGGCGGCCGAGCGTACGGCCCCCAGCGCGCGGGCGATGGTGCCGGGCGAGTGGGAGAAGCTGCTGGCCAAGCGGCCCGAGCTGGCGGAGCTGTTCGCGGACGACCCCGAGGGGGAGCGGCTGGCGCAGTGGCTGCGGGAGGCCGAGGCGCTGGTGGAGCGGTGGTTCACGCTGGAGGACCCCACCCGCCTGGAGCCCGCGGACCGCGAGCTGTATGTGGAGACGAAGCTGGAGTCGGGCCTTCAGCTGCGCGGGTTCATCGACCGGGTCGATGTGGCGCCGACCGGTGAGGTGCGCATCGTCGACTACAAGACGGGCAAGGCGCCGCGGCCCGAGTACGCCGAGGGCGCGCTGTTCCAGATGAAGTTCTACGCGCTGGTGGTGTGGCGGCTGCGCGGCGAGGTGCCCAAGCGGCTGCAGCTGGTGTATCTGGGCAGCGGCGATGTGCTCACCTACGACCCCAGCGAGGCGGATCTGCGCGGGGTGGAGCGCAAGCTACTGGCGCTGTGGGACGCGATCTCGCGGGCGACGGAGAGCGGCGACTGGCGCCCGCGCCGCACCAAGCTGTGCGGCTGGTGCGACCACCAGGCGGTGTGTCCGGAATTCGGCGGTACTCCCCCGCCCTATCCGCTCCCGACGCTCCCCGCTCCCGCCCGGGCCCGGGCGGAGGACGCCGGGGCCGGCCAGCAGGGCAGAATGGGGCAGGTCTAACGAAGGAGATCTAGTGGCTATCCGCGTCCTGCTGGTCGACGACCAGCCGCTGCTGCGCACCGGTTTCCGGATGATCCTGGAGGCCGAGCAGGACATCGCGGTCGTCGGCGAGGCCGGCGACGGCCTGCAGGCGCTGGACCAGGTGCGGGCGTTGCAGCCCGATGTGGTGCTGATGGACATCCGCATGCCGCGGATGGACGGCGTCGAGGCGACCCGGCAGATCACCGGCCCCGCCAAGGACGGCCCGGCCAAGGTGCTGGTGCTGACCACCTTCGACCTGGACGAGTACGTCGTCGAGGCGCTGAAGGCGGGCGCCAGCGGCTTCCTGCTCAAGGACGCCCCGGCCAATGAGCTGGTGCAGGCGATCCGGGTGGTCGCGGCGGGCGAGGCGATGCTCGCGCCGAGCATCACGCGCCGGCTGCTGGACAAGTACGCCGGGCATCTGCCCTCGGGCGAGGAGCCGGTTCCGGACACCCTGCACACGCTCACCGAGCGCGAGGTGGAGGTGCTCAAGCTGGTCGCCCGCGGGCTGTCGAACGCGGAGATCGCCGCGGATCTGTTCGTGAGCGAGACGACCGTCAAGACGCACGTGGGACATGTGCTCACGAAGCTGGGGCTGCGCGACCGGGTGCAGGCGGCGGTGTACGCGTACGAGAGCGGGCTGGTGCGCCCCGGCGCCCAGTGAGGTGACCGGGCGAGCGAGAGCGGGCCGGACGGGGATTCCCGTCCGGCCCGCTCTTCGTATACCGGGCGTCAGTTGCCGACGCCGCGGCCCAGCTCCCAGATCTGCAGTGCGGAGGAGGAGTTCAGCGCCCACTCCGCGCCCGTGATGTCATCGCGCGCGGCGACGTACTGCTTGCCCTGCCACAGCGGGAGGTAGGGCACCTCGTCGGCGATGATGTCCTGGGCCGTCTTGAAGCCCTCGGCGGCCGCGTTGCGGTCGGTCTGCTGACGGGTGGCCGGGATCAGGTCGGTCTCGATCTTCTTGTTGCGGTAGGGGGAGTTGAGGAAGTTCCCCTCGCCGATGAACGGCGCGATGTAGTTGTCCGCGTCCGGGAGGTCGGCGTACCAGCCCATGCCGTAGACGGCGTACTTGCCCGCGGACTGGTCGGTGCGGAACTGCTGCCAGTTGTCGACGCCCTTGAGGTCGACCTGGAAGAGGCCGCTCTTGTTCAGCTGGGTCTGGAGGGTCTTGAACTCCTTGACCGTGCTGGGGCCGTAGTGGTTGGTGGTGTAGGTGAGGGTCAGCTTCACCGGGGTCTCGATGTGCGCCTGCTGGAGCAGCTTGCGCGCCGCGTTGACGTTCGGGTTCCCGTACTTGGTGAAGAAGGAGTTGATGTGGCCGGTCAGGCCGGTGGGCACCAGGGAGTACAGCGGGACACCGGTGTAGGAGTAGACGTCGCGGACCAGCGCGGGGCGGTCGATGACCTGCGCCATGGCCTGGCGCACGGCCTTGTTGGAGACCGAGCTGTCCTTGGTGTTGAAGGCGAGGTAGCGGATCTCCTGGCCGGGCACGCCGGTGATGTTGATGCCCTCGGCGCCGCCCTTGGTCAGGTCCTGGACCTGCTCGGGCGACAGGGAGCGGCTCATCAGGTCGATCTTGCCGTTGCGCAGCGACTGCTCCATGGCGTCGGAGCCCTTGAAGAAGCGCACCTCCACCTTCTCGTTCTTCGTCTTCACGCCGCCCTTGTACTGGGGGTTCTTGGTGAAGACCGCCTTGGAGATGCGGCTGCCGCTGACCTCGGTCTCGATCGTGTACGGGCCGGAGCCGACCACGCCGAAGCCCTTGTGGAGGGCGTTCTTGGGGTACGTCTCGGCGTCGACGATCGCCGCTGCCGGGGTGGCGAGCTTGTGCGGGAAGGTGGCGTCCGGCTTCTTGAGGTGGAAGACCACCTCGGTCTCCGAGGGCGTCTCGACCTTGTCGATGTCGTCCAGTAGCGACTTGGGACCGCTCTTGAAGTTGACCTTCCCCACGCGCTCGATGGAGAACTTCACGTCCTGGGAGGTCAGGGCGTGGCCGTTGGAGAACTTCAGGCCCTCGCGCAGGGTGCAGCGGTACTGCTCGTTCTGGGTGTCGCGGAAGCCGCAGGACTCGGCGGCCTCGGGGACCGGCTGGTTTCCGGTCCTGGGCAGCCGCATGAGCGTCTGGAGGGTTCCGCGCAGCATGTTCCACGCGCTGACGTCATAGGCCTGGGCCGGGTCCAGGGGAGCCGGTGCCTCCTTGGTCGCCTCGATCTGGTCGGTGCTCCCGACGACGATCGGCTTGCCGCCGTCGCCCGCGCCGTCCGTGCTTCCACAGGCCGCGAGTACGGGGACGAGCAGACCGGCCAGGGCCGGCAGCACCAAGGTCTTGCGATTCATCGTCGGCAGGTTCCTTATCAGCGCAGAGGTGTTGCTCGCGATGACATTAGTAGGCACCGCCGACGTGTCCGGGACCCAACGGAGTTGAAGCGATATCACGCCCGGATAACGGAAGCCGGATGACCGATATCCGGACGCAGGAACGATTCGTACGCCTCTGAATCAATCGGGACACATACCCCCACGGAAAGCACCGAAAAGGCGCTCTGGAACGAGAGGTGCTTCCCCTGTCGACGGGGCATGGCGTGAGAAACGTCACTCTTTCAATTGCCTGCGGACGGGCGGCAATTCGGCCACTTTATTCGTCACGGAAAATAAGCGGGCCGCTCCCGAGCGTTCCTTCGCGATTCGGCGTTGCACGCACAGTGTACGGATCAATGCCTTTCTGTGATGAGTGATCGGAGAAAAGGCAGATCGACTTCTTCGAGCGAGCGGACGACTCTGCGGCCCGCCGCGGGCTCGATCGGCAGGATCGAGGGGACCGCCACGACCTGGCAGCCCGCCGCCTGAGCCGCCGTCACCCCCGTGGCGGTGTCCTCCACGACGGCGCAGCAGACCGGGTCCACGCCCAGGCGCGCCGCGGCGGTCAGATACGGGTCCGGGTGCGG
The DNA here is from genome assembly GCF_058245575.1 of Streptomyces sp. UF-297. Lineage (NCBI taxonomy): Bacteria > Bacillati > Actinomycetota > Actinomycetes > Kitasatosporales > Streptomycetaceae > Streptomyces > Streptomyces sp. UF-297. The sequence continues at coordinate 12,345 of NZ_JBSIBZ010000148.1, forward strand.
CTTGGTCCGTGGCAGATCGTCACCGGCCAGCGTCAGGCGGAAGTTGCCGGCGCCGAGCGAGTCCAGCATCCGGTCGACGATGCTGCGGTGCGAGGCGGAGACCAGGGCGGTGGGGACCTGATGGGCCGCCAGTTCGGCCAGCAGCCGGCGGGCGCCGGGCATCAGGGGCACGCCGCGGTCGATGCGGGCGGCGAAGCGGGTGTTGAGGAGCACGGTCAGCTCGGCGAGGCCGATATCGGCGCCGGTGGCCTGAATCAGGTACGAGGCGCTGCGCGACATGGGACCGCCGACGACCACCTCGCGATGGCTGTCGTCCAGCACATGGCCCAGCTCGGCGAAGACCTCCGCCTCCGCCTCCCACCAGAAACCCTCGGTGTCGACCAGGGTGCCGTCCATGTCGAGGAAGACCGCCTGGAGGGTGGCGCCTTCGGCCGTACGGGTGCCGACTGCGGGGATGCTGCTGGTCATCCGTGCACCTCCGTTGTGATGTCCCCGGAGGGACAAAAGGGCCGGTCGTCTTCCCGTACGGGGAAAACGACCGGCCGCTACCGGATCGACAAGTGTACGACCAGGCCCTCGGACGGCGCTCAAGTTCCTGGCGCGGTCCTTGGGGTCACCGGGCCCCTGCGGGGCGGCGGGACATCACCGGGCGTTGAAGTACTTGGCTTCCGGGTGGTGGATGACGATGGCGTCGGTGGACTGCTCGGGGTGCAGCTGGAACTCCTCGGAGAGGGTCACGCCGATGCGCTCGGGCTGCAGCAGGTCGGCGATCTTGGCGCGGTCCTCCAGGTCGGGGCAGGCGCCGTAGCCCAGCGAGAAGCGCGCGCCGCGGTACTTCAGGGCGAACATGTCCTCCACGTCGGCGGGGTCCTCGCCGGCGAAGCCCAGCTCGGAGCGGACCCGGGCGTGCCAGTACTCGGCCAGCGCCTCGGCCAACTGCACGGACAGGCCGTGCAGTTCGAGGTAGTCGCGGTAGGAGTTGGAGGCGAACAGCTCGGCGGTGGCCTCGCCGATGCGGTTGCCGACGGTGACGACCTGGAGGCCCACCACGTCCTTCTCGCCGGACTCCTCGGGGCGGAAGAAGTCCGCCAGGCACAGGCGGCGGCCGCGGCGCTGGCGGGGGAAGGTGAAGCGGGTGCGCTCGGTGCCGTCCTCGTTGAGCAGGATCAGGTCCTCGCCCTTGGAGTAGCAGGGGAAGTAGCCGTAGACGACGGCGGCTTCCAGCAGGTTCTCGGTCTGCAGCTTGTCCAGCCAGCCGCGCAGGTGAGGCCGCCCCTCGCTCTCCACCAGTTCCTCGTAGCTGGGGCCGTCGCCGGTACGGGCCTGCTTGAGGCCCCACTGCCCCTTGAACAGGGCGCCCTCGTCCAGCCAGGAGGCGTACTCCTTGAGCTGGATGCCCTTGATGACGCGGGTGCCCCAGAACGGCGGGGTGGGCA
>NZ_JBSIBZ010000149.1:0-13213 GCF_058245575.1 Streptomyces sp. UF-297
CCGTCGGGACGACAGGATTTGAACCTGCGACCCCTTGACCCCCAGTCAAGTGCGCTACCAAGCTGCGCCACGTCCCGGTGCCCGTACCGACCGGATTTTCCCCCGGTCGGGGCGTGCAAGAGAAAAATACCCTGTCCGGGCCCCGGAATCCAAAGTGGGGTCCAGAAGGCGGCTCCGGAAGGGTCCGTGCCGGCTCGCCGCGCCGGTGGGCGCGCGCCGCGGGCGGCGGGCCCTCGCGGCCGCGGGCGGGCGGTGTTTCCCTGTTCGGCATGGGAGACGACATCGATGTACGTGTCCGGCGGGTCTATGAGGAGCCGGGGCCCGGCGACGGCACCCGGGTGCTGATCGACCGGCTGTGGCCGCGCGGGCTGAGCAAGGAGGCGGCCCGTGTGGACGAGTGGCGCAAGGACGTGGCGCCCTCCTCGGAGCTGCGCCGGTGGTACGGGCACCGGCCCGAGGTGTTCGAGGAATTCGCCCGGCGCTACCGGGCCGAGCTGGCGGAGCCCGCGGCCCGCGCGGCGCTGGAGCGGCTGCGCGGTGTTGCCGCGCGGGGGCCGCTGACCCTGCTCACGGCGACGAAGAACCTGCCGCACGGGCATGTGGTGGTGCTGGAGGAAGCCCTGCGCGAGGTGCGTTGACGAATCATACGGTGGAGTGCATACTTATACCCATCACCGCATGCACCGTAAGGAGAAACCCGTGACCGAGCGCGTCGTACTCGCCTACTCGGGCGGCCTGGACACCTCCGTCTGCATCGGCTGGATCGCCGAGGAGACGGGTGCCGAGGTCATCGCCGTTGCCGTGGACGTCGGCCAGGGCGGCGAGGACCTGGACGTCATCCGCAAGCGCGCGCTCGCCTGCGGGGCGGTCGAGGCCGAGGTCGCGGATGCCAAGGACGAGTTCGCCGACGAGTACTGCCTCCCGGCGATCAAGGCCAACGCCCTCTACATGGACCGCTACCCGCTGGTCTCCGCCCTCTCGCGGCCGACCATCGTCAAGCACCTGGTGGCCGCCGCCAAGAAGCACGGCGCCACCACCGTCGCCCACGGCTGCACCGGCAAGGGCAACGACCAGGTCCGCTTCGAGGCCGGTATCTCCTCCCTCGCCCCCGACCTGAAGTGCATCGCCCCCGTCCGGGACTACGCCATGACCCGGGACAAGGCCATCGCCTTCTGCGAGGACAAGAACCTCCCGATCGCCACCACCAAGAAGTCCCCGTACTCCATCGACCAGAACGTCTTCGGGCGGGCCGTGGAGACCGGCTTCCTGGAGGACATCTGGAACGCGCCGATCGAGGACGTCTACGAGTACACCGCCAACCCCGCCGAGCCGCGCGAGGCCGACGAGGTCGTCATCACCTTCAAGGAGGGCGTGCCGGTCGCCATCGACGGCAAGCCCGTCACCGTCCTGCAGGCGATCCAGCAGCTCAACGAGCGGGCCGGCGCCCAGGGCATCGGCCGGATCGACATGGTCGAGGACCGGCTGGTGGGCATCAAGTCCCGTGAGGTGTACGAGGCGCCGGGCGCGATCGCGCTGATCACCGCACACCAGGAGCTGGAGAACGTCACCGTCGAGCGCGAGCTGGCCCGCTACAAGCGGCAGGTCGAGCAGCGGTGGGGCGAGCTGGTCTACGACGGCCTGTGGTTCTCCCCGCTCAAGCGGGCCCTGGACGGCTTCATCAACGAGGCCAACCAGCACGTCTCCGGCGACATCCGGATGACCCTGCACGGCGGCCGGGCCGTCGTCACCGGCCGCAAGTCCGCCGAGTCGCTCTACGACTTCAACCTGGCGACGTACGACACCGGCGACACCTTCGACCAGTCGCTGTCCAAGGGCTTCATCGAGCTCTTCGGGATGTCGAGCAAAATCGCAGCGAAGCGGGACCTGGCGTAAGAGCCGAGTGTCCCCTCCCCGCCCCTTCCCGCATGGTCCTCAAGCGCCGGACGGGCGGACATTCAGCCCGTCCGGCGCTTGAGGGCCGGGGGCCGGGGCAGAGCCCCAGTGACGATCCATGAGGAGCAGAGCAGTGAGCAACGGCAACAGCGGTGACGTCCGGCTCTGGGGCGGACGGTTCGCCGACGGCCCCGCCGAGGCCCTGGCCAAGCTGTCCGCGTCCGTCCACTTCGACTGGCGCCTGGCCCCGTACGACATCGCCGGCTCCCGAGCGCACGCGCGCGTGCTGCACAAGGCGGGGCTGCTCACCGCCGACGAGCTCAGCGACATGCTCGCCGGGCTCGACCGGCTCGAACAGGACGTCGCCTCCGGCGACTTCGTCGGCACCATCGCCGACGAGGACGTGCACACCGCCCTTGAGCGGGGCCTGCTGGAGCGGCTCGGCCCCGACCTCGGCGGCAAGCTGCGGGCCGGCCGGTCCCGCAACGACCAGGTCGCCACCCTCTTCAGGATGTACCTGCGCGACCACGCCCGGATCATCGGCGGCCTGATCGCCGACCTCCAGGAGGCGCTGATCGCCCTGGCCGAGGCACACCCGGACGTGGCCATGCCGGGCCGTACGCACCTCCAGCACGCCCAGCCCGTCCTCTTCGCCCACCACGTCCTGGCCCACGTCCACGCCCTGTCGCGGGACGCCGAGCGGCTGCGGCAGTGGGACACCAGGACCGCCGTCTCCCCGTACGGCTCGGGCGCGCTGGCCGGATCCTCCCTCGGCCTGGACCCGGAGGCGGTGGCGGCCGACCTCGGCTTCGAGCACGGCTCCTCGGGCAACTCCATCGACGGCACGGCCTCCCGTGACTTCGTCGCCGAATTCGCCTTCATCACGGCCATGATCGGTGTCGATCTGTCCCGCATCGCCGAGGAGGTCATCATCTGGAACACGAAGGAGTTCTCCTTCGTCACCCTCCACGACGCCTTCTCCACCGGCTCCTCGATCATGCCGCAGAAGAAGAACCCGGACATCGCCGAGCTGGCGCGCGGCAAGTCCGGCCGCCTCATCGGCAACCTGACGGGCCTGCTGGCCACCCTCAAGGCCCTCCCGCTCGCGTACAACCGCGACCTGCAGGAGGACAAGGAGCCGGTCTTCGACTCCTGCGACCAGCTGGAGGTCCTGCTCCCGGCGTTCACCGGCATGATGGCCACGCTGACCGTCAACCGGGAGCGCATGCAGGAGCTCGCCCCGGCGGGCTTCTCCCTCGCCACCGACATCGCCGAGTGGCTGGTCAAGCAGGGCGTCCCCTTCCGCGTCGCGCACGAGGTCGCGGGGGAGTGCGTCAAGGTCTGCGAGGCGCACGGCATCGAGCTCGACCAGCTCACCGACGAGCAGTTCGCCAAGATCTCCCCGCACCTGACCCCCCAGGTCCGCACGGTCCTCGACGTCCCCGGCGCCCTCGCCTCCCGCGACGGCCGCGGCGGCACCGCCCCCTCGGCGGTCGCCGTCCAACTGGCCGAGGTCAAGGCCGACTTGGCGGCGCAGCAGGCGTGGGCGGGCGCCAAGGGCTGAGCCCGTACCCGCAGCAGCAGGGGCCCGGTCGTCGCCAGACGGCCGGGCCCCTGCGCGTGCGACTGCGCCTTATTGAATGAGACGTTGATGTCTCATTCGGGTTAAGGTCGTCTCATGGCCGTAGATCGTGAGCAGGTGCTGGAGGAGGCCGCCGGGCTGTTGACCCGGAAGGCGACCGCTTCCATGGACGACATCGCCCGGGCCGCCGGAATCAGCAGGGCGACGCTGCACCGGCACTTCGCCGGCCGGGACGCGCTGGTCAAGGCGCTGGAGGAGCGGGGGCTGCGGCAGTTCGCGCAGGCGCTGGACGCCGCGCGGCTGGAGGAGGGCGACGCCGAGAGCGCGCTGCGGCGGCTGATCGCCGAGGCCGAGCCGGTGGCCGGGTTCCTGGCGTTCCTCTACACCGAGAACCAGCTGTTCGAGGGCGAGGACATCAACGACGGCTGGGCGCGGGCGGACGCCCGTATCAACGCCCTCTTCCGGCGCGGCCAGGAGGAAGGGCGCTTCCGTATCGATCTGACCTCCGCATGGCTCACCGAGGCGCTCTACGGGCTGATCGGCGCCGGGGCCTGGGCCGTGCACGAGGGCCGGGTCGCGCGCGGGGACCTCAACCATTCGATCGTCGAGCTGCTGCTCGGCGGTATCCGACGGAGCATGGAGAAATGAGCGAGACCACAGCGCCCCCTGCGGCGGGTGACACCACGGCGGAACACCCCCGCCCCGGACGCTGGCTGGCGCTCGCCGTGCTGGTCCTGGCCGTCCTGCTGGTGGGTGTGGACGCCACCGTGCTGGGGCTTGCCACGCCGTTCCTGAGCGAGGACCTCAAGCCCTCGGGCACCCAGCTGCTGTGGATCGGTGACGTCTACTCCTTCGTCATCGCCGGTCTGCTGGTGTCGATGGGCAGCCTCGGCGACCGGATCGGCCGTAAGAAGCTGCTGCTGACCGGCTCGGTGGCCTTCGGTGCGATGTCGGTGCTCGCGGCGTACGCGACCACGCCGGAGATGATGATCGCCGCCCGGGCCCTGCTGGGTGTGGCGGGCGCGACGCTGATGCCCTCCACCCTCGCCCTGATCCGCAACCTCTTCCACGACCCCAAGGAACGCAGCCTGGCGATCGGCATCTGGGGCGCGATGGCCTCGGCCGGTGCCGCGGTCGGCCCGGTGCTGGGCGGCTTCCTGCTCGGCCACTTCTGGTGGGGCTCGGTCTTCCTGATCAACCTCCCCGTGATGGCCCTGCTGGTGATCGTCGGCGCGAAGGTGCTGCCGGAGTCCCGCAACCCCGCCCCCGGCCCGTGGGACCTGCCGAGCGTGGGTCTGTCCCTGGTCGGCATCGTGGGGGTGGTGTACGCGATCAAGGAGGCCGCGGTGCACGGCTTCCGCTGGGACAGCCTGGCGGCGGGCCTGCTGGGACTGCTCGCGCTGATCGTGTTCGTACGGCGCCAACGCACCCTGGAACACCCGCTGCTGGACATGCGGCTCTTCCACCACAAGGGCTTCTCCGGCGCCGTACTGGCCGATCTGCTGACCATCCTGGGCCTGTCCGGACTGGTCTTCTTCCTCTCGCAGTTCCTCCAGATGGTGCAGATGCGCTCGCCGCTGAACGCCGGACTGGTCGAACTGCCCGCCGCCGTCGGCGCGGTGGGCGCGGGCCTGGCCGCCGGGTACGTCGCCCGCAGGCTGTCGGTGCGCCTGGTGGTCGGCGGCGGCCTGGCGGTCGTCGGGCTCGCGCTGGCCGGCTGCATCGGGCTCAGCCAGGACACCAGCACGCTCGCCCTGGGCACCGTGCTGTTCGTCGTCGGTATCGGCGCGGGCTTCTCCTTCACCGTCACCGCCGATGTGATCCTCTCCAGCGTGCCCAAGGAGCAGGCGGGCGCCGCCTCCGCGGTCTCGGAGACGGCCTACGAACTGGGCGCGGCGCTCGGTATCGCGCTGCTGGGCTCCGTGGTGACCGGCATCTACCGGGACTTCGCCACCCCGCAGGGCGTACCGGAGGGCTCCGCCGAGGCCGCCCGCGAGTCGCTGGGCGGCGCGGTCGAAGAGGTGGGCAAGCTGCCGGCCGCTGAAGGATCGTCACTGCTGAAGACCGCCCAGGACGCCTTCGTCAGCGGGCTGGACGTGGCGGCCGGGGTGGGCGCCGCGGTGCTGCTGGCCGCGGCGGTGGCCGCCTGGTTCCTGCTGCGCGGCCAGAAGCTGGAGGACAGCCCGGCCGAGCACCCCTAGAGCCACCCGGACAAGGGCGTCCGATGAACGGGCGGGGGCGGCTGTCCCCGCCCGTTCACACACCGGTCGCCCCGCCGTGGCCACCAGGCCCCCATGGCTCGTTTGACTCTCCTGTCAGCCCCTCGCGGTCGGGCACTCTCAGGAGAGTGAAGATTTTGGCTGAGATCGGACGACGGATCTTCTTCACCGCGGCGGGGGCCATCGCCACCGCCAGCGCGGTCGGCACCCACGCATTCGCCTCCGGCCACGCGCGCGACGCGGCCACCGCGGACGAGTACGTGGACGTGCAACTCCTCAACATCACGGACCTGCACGGCTATCTGCGCGGGGCGCCCGGCGGCGACTCCGTCATCACCGGGGCGGGCGGCCGGAAATACACCGTGGGCGGTGTCGCCTATATGGCCACCCACCTGGAACGCCTGCGGGACGGGCGCCGCAACTCCATCTTCTTCGCACCCGGCGACCTCTTCTGCGGCTGGGAGTTCGCCGCCGAATCCATGGCCGACGAGCCGACCATCGAGGCGCTCAACCGTCTGGGCCTGCACTTCGCCTCGGCCGGCAACCATGAACTCGACAAGCCGCCCGCCTTCCTCACCCAGCACATGGAGGACGGCATCCCCTTCCCCAAGATCGGCTGGGACGACGCCTTCAAGGACTCCCAGGGACGCCGCTTCCACGGCGCCGACTTCCGCTACTACAGCGCCAACTGGGTGTGGAACGAGAGCGGCCACGCCATCCTGCCGCCGTACAACATCGAATGGGTGGACGCCGGCAACGGCCGCCAACTGCCCATCGGTTTCATCCACTTGACCGCGAACGGCTCGGAGAACTTCCCCGCCTCCTACCATCCGGCGCTCGGCACCCTGGACGCGCTGTCCACCGCGAACCGCTACGCCGCGCTGCTGAAGTCGCGCGGCGTGAACGCGATCGTGCTCAGCATGCACGAAGGGGCGGTGGCCGGCACCGACTTCAACAGCGGCACCAACCCTTCGGGCCCCGCCTACGAACTGGCCCTGCGCGCCTCCCCGCACATCGACGCCATCGTCACCGGGCACTGGCACACCCGGTTCAACATGATGGTCCCCGACCCCAACGGCGTGCCGCGCCCCTTCGTGGAGGCCGGCTGCCACGGCCAGCTCGTCAACGAGATCAATCTGCGGCTCGACCGGCGTACGGGCAAGGTGATCCGCTCCCTGACCACCTCCGTCAACCACCCCAACACCCGTGACGTCGCCCCGCACCCCGGCCTCGCCGAGGTCGTCGACTACTGGAGCGCGTACGGCGAGCGGCGCGGCAAGACCCCCATCGGCAAGCAGACCGGCTCCTTCACCCGCACCCGCAACGCGGCGGGCGAGTCCACCCTCGGCGACCTGGTGGCCGACTGGGCGTACTGGGCGGGGCGTCAGCGCATCGGCCCGATGAACGACGCCAACATCCACCCCAACATCCCCGCGGACCTGGCGGTCATCGCCATCGCGCCGCGGGTGGGCTCCTGCATCATCGCGGGCGACATCCTGTACGACGCGACCACGGGCGGCACGGTCACCTTCGCGCAGGTGTGGAACGTGATCGGGTACGGCGACCCGATCATCACCGCGAGCGTCACCGGGCAGCAGATCCACGACGCCCTGGAGCAGCAGTGGGCGATGACGGGCGGGGTGCTCAAGTACGCGCCGCTGGCGGTGTCGCACAACGTCCGCTACAGCTTCGACGCCACCGGCGCGGTCGGCAACCGGGTCGATCCCGCGGATGTGTTCATCGACGGGCGGTCGCTGGAGCCGGCGCGGACGTACCGGATCGCGGCGCCCTCGTACACGCTGATCAACCAGGACGGGTATCCCGCGTTCCTGGGATTCACCGAACCGGTCCGGCACACCAGGGACTTCGAGAGCTTTGTCGCCTTCGTCCTGGAGCGCCAGCGGCTCTCGCCCGCGCCGCTGGACCGTGTGACGGCGAAGAACGCCGCCGTCCAGGGCGCGCGGATCGGCGAGGTCACCCTCGTACCCCGGCAGTTCTACCGGGACGGGACCCCCGTGCCGCGCGCGGAGGCCGCGGCCCGTGCCGCCGCGGACGCGACCGGCGCGGAGGGCTACCGGGTCCCGTGCTGAGCGGGAGACCGTGAGAAAGCCGACGGCCCCGCCGCGCACCCGGAAGGTGCGCGGCGGGGCCGCAGGGCGGTGAGGGGCCTCAGGCCGCCTTGGCCTTCGTGGCGTAGATGTCCACGTACTCCTGGCCGGAGAGGCGCATCACATCGCTCATGACCTCATCGGTCACCGCGCGCAGCACGTAGCGGTCGCGGTCCATGCCCTCGTAGCGCGAGAAGTCCAGCGCCTCGCCGATGCGCAGGGTCACCGGGGCGATGTGCGGGCGGCCCTTGCCGCCGGGCTGCACCTTGTCGGTGCCCAGCAGCGCGAAGGGGACGACGGGGGCGCCGGTCATCAGCGCGAGCCGGGCGACGCCGGTACGCCCGCGGTACAGACGGCCGTCGGGGGAGCGGGTGCCCTCGGGGTAGATGCCGAAGACCTTGCCCTCCTCCAGCACCCGGCGGCCCGTCATCAGCGCCGCGACACCGCCGCGGCCGCCGTCCCGGTCCACCGGGATCATGCCGCCGGTGGTGAAGAACCACGCCATCAGGCGGCCCTTGAAGCCGGTGCCCTTGACGTACTCGTCCTTGGCGATGAAGTTCACCTGGCGCTTGGTCCTGCTCTCCACGATCAGCGACAGGAACAGCGAGTCGATGAAGGTGACGTGATTGCCGGCCAAGATCACCGGCCCGCTGCCGGGAATGCGCTCCAGTCCCTCGACCTTCGGGCGGAACAGGACGCGCATGACGAATCCGAGAAACGCCTTCAGCAGAATGCGGGACAACGGGCCCTCCGGTCGTGATGGTCAGCACGGGGATGCGCGTGGGCGCAGGGGTGTGCAGCTCAGGACGATACTCGTGGGTCGCCCCGCAGCGCACATCGGGTTCACAGGGCCGCTACGCACAGTTGACACGAGTTTTCCGGACGTTGCCCACCTGGACTCCCCGCCGAACGCCGTACGTGTCTACGATCGCCCCGTCCGATTGACAGGTGCGGGACACACCTCTGAGGAAAGGCGCGGACATGGAAAAGCGACAGCAGCCGGGACGGCGGACGGTACTGGGAGCGGCGGCGCTCGGCGCGGGCGCGGCGGTGTGGGGCGGTGCGGGCACCGCGAGCGCCGCGAGCGGCCGGGGGCACGGCCACGGCGGCCGCCACCGGCTGCCGGTGCCCACCGTCATCGCGCACCGCGGCGCCAGCGGCTACCGCCCCGAGCACACCCTGGGCTCCTACCAACTCGCCCTGGACATGGGCGCGGACGTCATCGAGCAGGACGTCGTGCCCACCAAGGACGGGCACCTGGTCTGCCGCCACGAGAACGACATCACGGGCACCACCGATGTCGCCTCCCACCCCGAGTTCGCCTCCCGCAAGACCACCAAGACGGTGGACGGCGAGAAGCTCACCGGCTGGTTCACCGAGGACTTCACGCTCGCCGAGCTCAAGACGCTGCGCGCCAAGGAGCGCATCCCCGAGACCCGCCAGCGCAACACCCTCTACGACGGCCGCTGGGAGGTGCCCACCTTCGAGGAGGTCCTCCAGTGGGCCGAGCGCGAGGGCGACAGGCGCGGCCGCCGCATCTGGCTGCACATCGAGACCAAGCACCCCACCTACTTCCGCAAGCTGGGGCTGGGCACCGAGGAGCGGCTGGCCCGGCTCCTGCGCAAGTACGACCGCCACAAGAAGCACTCCCCGAACTTCCTGCAGTCCTTCGAGCCCAGCAGCATCCAGCGCCTGGGCAAGCTCGTGGACTGCCCCAAGGTCGTGCTGCTGGACGCCCCCGACACCCGGCCCGCGGACTTCGTCGAGGCCGGTGACCCGCGTACCGTCGCGGACCTGATCAAGCCCGCGGGCCTGAAGTGGATCGCGCGCTTCGCCCAGGGCATCGGCCCCTCCCTGAACGAGATCATCCCCAGGGACGCGGCGGGCAAGCTCGGCAGGCCCACCACGCTCGTCAAGGACGCGCACGCGGCGGGCCTGATCCTGCACCCGTACACCGGGCGCAACGAGAACACCTTCCTGCCGGCCGACTTCCGCAAGGGCAGCGACCCGGCCGCCTACGGTGACGCGCTGGGCGCCTACCGCGCCTATCTGGCCACCGGGATCGACGGGCTGTTCTCCGACAATTGCGACACCGCGCTGCTGGTGGCGCAGGAGTTCCGCAAGCGCTGAGCGCGCGGGTTCCCCCGTCGCTGCACAACCATCCGGACGGATGAGGCCGGGCCCGGCGGGAAACCGCGCACGGGCCCGGCCGCGTCCCGCCCGGCATGACAGAACGCGATCCGCTGGAAACCCTCGGTGACCTGTTGCGCCTCGGTGATCTGCTGAGCGCGGAGGCCGCGGCAGAGGCTGTCGGTACGACTACGGAGGCCGAGGACCTCGAACAGGGCGTCTGGGCCCGCCTGTTGGAGCACACCCGCGAGTCGGGACCGCCCGCCGAACCCGCGCGCTGGCTGCGCAAGGCCGTACGGGCCGAGGCGCGCGGCGAGCGGCGGCGGGCCCGGCGCGAGGTGCCGTACGACCCCACGTGCGCGCAGCCCGTCATCGCGCCCGTGGCCGAGCGCGTGGCACTGGAGACCGAGGAGCGCCTGGCCCTGCTGGAGGCGGTGGAGCGGCTGCCGGGACGCTGCCCCTCGTTGCTGCGCGCCCTGTTGTCACGCGCCGACCTGACATACCGTGAGATCTCATCTGAGTTGGGAATGTCACAGGGGAGCTTGGGGCCGGTCCGTTCCCGTTGTCTGGGTTGCCTGCGCAGAATGCTGATGGCGGAGGTTGCGGTTCCTGAACCCGGGGGAAAGGAGCGGTAGCCACGCCGTGCCGGAACCGCGCACCACGCGGCACCGGCCAGTCAGGGCACAGCAGTCCGGGCGTCACCCCTCCACCCTCATCGCGCCCGGGCGCACCGAACCGAAAATGGGGAGGCTAACGCGCATGGGTATGAGCGTGACCATCTCTGCGGCGACCGACCGGGACGCCGAGCAGATACTCAAACTGCAGTACCTCTGCTACCAGTCCGAGGCCGCGCTGTACGACGACTACAGTATCGAGCCGCTCACCCAGACGCTTCAGGCCCTGCGCGCCGAACTGGGCGAGGGCTGCGTGATGGTGGCCCGCCTCGGCGAGGAGATCGTGGGTTCGGTGCGCGGCTCGGTCGACGCGGACGGCACCGCCCGCATCGACAAGCTCATCGTGCACCCCCGGATGCAGCGCCACGGCCTGGGCGGCCGGCTGCTGGACGCCCTGGAGGAGCGGCTCGCCGCCGAGCGCTCGGCCAAGCGCTACCGCCTGCTGACCGGCCACCGCAGCGAGGGCACACTGCGCCTGTACCGCAGCCACGGCTACGCACAGGTCGGCACCGAGCAGATCAGCCGCCGGCTCAGCCTGGTGACGCTGGAGAAGGAAGCGGTCAAGGCCTCGGCGCGGGACTACGTGGCCAGCGCCTGAGGGGCGGGCTGTCGCGGGTCCGTGGGGCGCTCGGCCGTACGGACCCGCTCCGGCCCGCTATGCCGTACTGCGCGAGCGCCGCAGCCAGCGCAGCCCGGTCAGCGGCAGCGCGATCGGGATGAAGAGATAGCCCATGCCGTAGTCGGACCAGACCGTCTTGTCGGCGAAGGCCTCCGGGTCGAACACCGTCCAGGTGCCCACGCCCAGGACGCCGACCAGCTCCAGCGCGCAGCACAAGTACGCCACGACGCGGGCCCGTTCGCCGCCGCGGATCAGCGCGAAGGTGATGAAGGCGTACACGGCGGCGGAGACCGCCGAGAGGATGTAAGCCAGCGGCGCCCGCTCGTACTGGGCGATCAGCTGGAAGATCGAGCGGGACGCGGCGGCGACGGTGAAGACGCCGTAGATCGTCACCAGCACCCGGCCCGGACCGGTGATCAGCGACCGCCTGGCGGCCTTGCCGCCCTGCGCGCCGCCGTCCGTCGTGCCGTCCGTGTCCGCGGTGGTCTCAGGCACCGCCGCCTCCCCAGATGTCGAAGAGCCGTACCTCCAGTACGGCCAGCACCACCGCGCCCGCCGCCACGGTCGCCGAGCCCCACCGGGTCCGCTCCGACAGCGACATGAAGCCGGTCGCCGGTACGCAGCAGGCCGCGCCGATCAGATACGCCACGAAGATCGCCGTACCCTGCTCCGGCTTCTGCCCGCCCGCCAACTGCACCACGCCGATGACCAGTTGGACCACTGCCAGCAGGGACACCACGGCCATGCCGATGAAGTGCCAGTCCTTGGTGGGCTCGTCGCGGTAGGCGGCGAAGCCGCACCAGGCGGCCAGGAACACAGCGGTCGCGCCGATGACGACCGTCAGCGCGTCGATCACCGGGACCTCCGCGCGGCGCGGCAGCGCGCAGTGGGGTTGTGGGGCATGCCCCCGACTCTAATCGGCCGGTAACCGCCCAATGCGCGCGCCCCCGGACCGGCACGTAACCTGGCGCAACATGAAGATCTCCGCTGATGCGCTCCTTTTCGACAACGACGGCACGCTCATCTCCTCCATGCAGTCCGCGATCGACTGCTGGGTCCGGTGGGCCAAGGAGTACGGCATCAGCGCGGAGGACTTCGCGGGCGTGGAGCTGCACGGCAGGCCCGCCGCCGAGATCATCGCCGACGTCCTGCCGGCCGAGCGGGTCCCCGAGGCGCTGGCCCGTATCGAGCAGCTGGAGCTGGAGGACGTGGCGGGCGGTGTGACGCCGCTGCCGGGCGTGCGCGAGCTGCTGGCCGCGCTGCCCGCCGGGCGCTGGGCCGTGGTCACCTCCGCCACCCGCCGCCTGGCCCGGGCCCGGCTCGAGGAGGTCGGCATCCACCCCGCGACCGTGATCGCCGCCGACGACATCACCCGCGGCAAGCCGGACCCGGAGCCCTTCCTGCTGGCCGCCGAGCGCCTGGGCGTGGACCCGGCGCGCTGTGTGGTCTTCGAGGACGCCCCGGCCGGGCTGGCCTCGGGCCGCGCCGCGGGCATGACGACCGTGGCGTTGGCCACAACCCACGACCCCGCCGAGCTCGTCGCCGATGTGCTGGTCAAGGACCTGTCGGCGGTGTCCGCGCAGGCCAAGGACGGCGGCGTGGAGCTGGCCTTCGAGGGCTGAGAGACCGTCCACGGGCCGGTCGGGTCCGTCCGCCATTCGGACAGGCTTGATCGGCCCGTACGCACGTCTGGTTTACTGGCGAACATGACCACGACGAGCAGCCGCACCCTTGCGACCGAGGCGACGATGACGCCCGGTGCTCGTTGCATGTGTCGAATGTGTGACCGCTGAGGGCCCCCGCTGAGCCTCGCGCCCCGAAGCGAGACCTGCCGCCCGGCGCCATGAGTCCGTACGAGAAGCACGTACGCGCACCAGCCCGGCCGCCCCGCGTCACCGGACCCCGAAGCCGGGCCCCCACACCGCCTTCGAGGCCGTCCCATGCCGCACTTTGCAAAGAATGCCCCGGGGGGGGGGGGGGGGGGGCGG
>NZ_JBSIBZ010000014.1:0-131018 GCF_058245575.1 Streptomyces sp. UF-297
GCCAGTACGCGCTGGGCGGCGTCGTGGAAGTCACGGAACTTCGCGCCCGGCTTCACCGCCGCGATGCCCGCCTCCTGGGCCTCGTAGACCGCGTCGTAGATCGTGCGCTGGAGGCCGGTGAACGTGCCGTCGATGGGCAGGGTGCGCGTCACATCGGCGGTGTAGAGGGTGTGCGTCTCCACCCCGGCGTCCAGGAGCAGCAGTTCCCCCGCCCGCACACGGCCGTTGTTGCGCCCCCAGTGCAGGATGCAGGCATGGGGCCCCGCCGCGGCGACGGTCCCGTAGCCGATGTCGTTGCCCTCCACCCGGGCGCGCAGGAAGAACGTGCCCTCGATGTAGCGCTCGGAGGTGGCCTCGGCCTTGTCCAGGACCTTCACCACGTCCTCGAAGCCGCGCACCGTGGAGTCCACGGCCTTCTGCAGCTCACCGATCTCGAAGGCGTCCTTGACCACCCGCGCCTCGGAGAGGTAGACCCGCAGCTCCTCGTCGCGCTCGGCGGTGACCTTGTCCACCAGCGCCGACTCGATGCCCGCGTCGTGACCGCGCACGACCCGCACCGGACCGGAGGCGTCCTTCAAGACGGCGGCCAGCTCGCGCACGTCCTTGCACGGGAGCCCGAGCAGCGCCTCTGCCTCCGCCAGGCCGTAGCGCCTGCCGACCCACAGCTCGCCCAGCCTGTGCAGCCAGAACTCGCCGTTCTCGCGGTCCGAGCGCGGCAGCCGGTACAGCGTCGCCTCGTGGCCGCCGTCGGCCGGCTCCAGGACCAGCACACCGCCCTCGGTCTGATCACCCGTCAGATAGACGAACTCGGTGCCCGCCCGGAACGCGTAGTCCATGTCATTGGCGCGGGACGTGAGCTGCCCGGCCGGGATCACCAGCCGCTCGCCGGGAAAGCGCGCGGAGAGGGCCGCGCGGCGGCGCGCGGCATGGGCGGCCTGCTCGACCGGTTTGAGGTCCCGCAGCTCGGTGTCGGCCCAGCCGGACCTCATGTTCTCGGCGAGCGCGTCCGAAACCCCTGTGTACAGGCCGTTCTTGCGCTGTGTGTTCTCGTCGGCCGCCGGTCTTGCGGGCGCGGACTCGGTCACGGCTTCCTCCTCCAACTGGGCCGCGGACCATCGTAGGGGCGAGCAGCGGGGCCGAGAAGGCATGGTGGGGACGGCTGTTCGGTACGGCCCCCACCGCGCCGCCGCCGGTCACAAAGGGCCGAGCCGCACCCGTACGAAGCGCGGTCGGTAGAGCTCGACGTTGCCGTTGACCTGCGGGTCCGGTGGAACGCCGGGCGGGCCGAGCCAGTTGACGTCATAGCTCAGCAGCAGTCCGTCGGCGCCGGTGAACTCCGGGTGCGCCTGCGGGTTGTAGATCGCGATGTGCCGCTGCTGGGCGGGGTCGTCGGGGCGGGGCGGGGTGATGCGGCCGCTCGGCCCGTGCCAGGGGCCCTGTGCCGAGCAGGACCAGTAGGAGGTGATCGTGGCCAGGCCGCTGCCGTCCGGTCCGCCCGTGTCTATGGTGAACAGCACCCACGTACCACCGTCCCGCACGACGGTGAAGGAGCTGCCGACGCCGCGCCGCCCGTCCTCGGGCAGCACCGGCGTCGCCCGGGCGGCCTCCGCCCGCCAGTCGCCGTCGCCCCAGAAGCGCCAGGCCCCCGCCTCGTCCAGCCGTCCCGTCGGCACCCGGGCGAGATAGGCGTTGGAGGTGGCCCGCTGCGGCCCGTCGTCGCCGCCGAAGACGTACGTCCAGTCGCCGTCGCGGACCGCAGCGGCCCCGTACAGGACGCGCCTGCCCGGGTCCGGCACCGCCGACTGGTCCACCACCCGCTCGATGTGCTCCAGACGCAGGTCGGGCAGCGAGAGCGTGGCGACCTCCGTGGAGCGTGGGACGCCGAAGACCCAGGCGCCCTGGCCCGGTGTGCGGTCCCACAGCAGGACGCGGACGACCTGCTCGTCCGCGCCCGGGGCGCGCGGCTCCACGCTCGCCCGCACCGGCCAGCGCCAGCCGCCCGCGGCGTCGGGGAAGTACGGGCCGGGGTTCAGCGGCGTACCGCCGGTCAGGGTCCGCTGCGGGCGGCCCGAAGGGGACATCACCACGGCGGAGTTGTGGATCAGGGCGGGGGTGCGGCCGGAGTCGGAGGTACGCCAGCGGTAGGGCTGGCCGAAGGAGTTGGGGGGCTGGTTCACGCGGTCCAGGAAGGTGTCGGAGAAGAGCCAGAGCGTACGGCCGTCCGGCAGCCGGACCGAGTGCGTGCCGTCGCCGCCGGTCCAGTCGTCCAGCCGGGAGTTGTCGTCCCCGTAGCGGGCGAACTCCCCGGTGAAGCGGGACTCCGCGGACCAGGAGGTGACCCCGCGGGCCCCGCACCCCTCGCGGCCGCCCTCGGGCAGCGCCAACAGCAGGGCCGCACCGGCGACCAGGGCGAGCAGCGCCGCCAGGACCGCGGTGCGGCGCGTCGGTCGGAAGGTCATCGCGCTCCTTGCCCTGATCGGGTCCGGTGGCGCGCCCACCGTACAGAATCACCGGCGCCGTACAGAATCACCGGGCTCGTACGGAGCCGCTGGGCCCGTACGGAGTCACCGGCGCCCGCGCGGAGCGTAGGAGGCCGGCGCCCGTTGCGGCTACGGCCGGTGCCGGGCCGTCACCAGCCCCGACTCGTAGGCGAAGACGACCAGTTGGGCCCGGTCGCGGGCCTCCAGTTTGGCCATCGCGCGGCTGACGTGCGTCTTGACGGTGAGCGGGCTGATCACCATCCGCCGGGCGATCTCCTCGTTGCACAGCCCGCGCGCGACCAGCGCCAGCACCTGCCGCTCGCGGTTGGTGAGCGGGTCCAGGGCCGGGACCAGCGGGTCGTCCGGCGGGCGGGCGATGAACTCGCCGATCAGCCGGCGGGTGACCGAGGGGGACAACAGGGCGTCGCCGCGGGCCGCGACATGGACGGCCTGGATCAGTTCGTCGGGTTCGGTGTCCTTCAGCAGGAAGCCGCCGGCGCCGGCGCGCAGGGCGGCGAAGACGTACTCGTCCAGGCCGTAGTTGGTCAGGATCACCACATGGACCGCGGCCAGGCCCGGGTCGGCGGCGATCCGGCGGGTCATCTCGATGCCGTCCATCACCGGCATCTGCACATCGACCAGGGCCACATCCGGCAGGCACCGCTCGACCAGCGCCAGCCCCTGCTGCCCGTCGGGGGCCTCGCCGACCACCTCCAGGTCCTCCTCGGCGCCGAGCAGGGCGCGGAACCCGGCCCGCATCAGGGCCTGGTCGTCGACGATCGCTACGCGGATCAGGGCGCTCACACTCTCTCCAGGGGGCTGGGCAGCGGGATGTCGGCGTGTACGGCGAAGCCGCCCTCGGCGCGCGGCCCGGCGCGCAGCCTGCCGCCCAGGGCCGCCACCCGCTCGCGCATCCCGATCAGCCCGGTGCCCGGTGCCGCGGCCCGGTCCGCACTGGCCCGTCCGTCGTCGGTGACGCGGACCCGCAACTCCCGTTCCGCGTAACGGATGTGCACCTCGGCGGTGGCGGTGGGGCCCGCGTGCCGGGCGATGTTGGTCAGCGCCTCCTGGACGATGCGGTAGACGGCCCGGTCGGCCTCCGGGGGCAGCGGGCGGCGCTCTCCGTCGACCGTGACCGTCACCTCCAGTCCGGCCGCGCGCGAGCGCGCCACCAGGGCTTCGATACGGGCCAGGCCGTGCCGCGGCCCGCTGCCGTCCTCGCGCAGCACCTCCAGCGTGGCGCGCAGCTCCCGCATGGCCTCACCGCTGGCCTCCTGGATGGCCAGCAGCGCCTCGGGCACCTGCTCGCCCCGCTTGCGCGCCAGATGGACGGCGACCGAGGCCTGGAGGCGGACGATGGAGATGCTGTGGGTGAGCGAGTCGTGCAGCTCCCGGGCGATGCGCAGCCGCTCCTGGCCCGCGCGGTGCAGTGCGGCCTCCTCACGGGTGCGCTCGGCGTCCACCGCGCGCTGCTCGACCTGTTTGAGGTAGGCCTCGCGGTGCCGGGTCATCTGGGCCCGTACGATCACCGCCACGAACCAGCCGGGCAGCAGCACGATCAGCGGCAGGATGTCCTGGTACGGCCGCCCCGCGGTGTCCCGCCCGATGGCGGGCACGCTCGGGCCGAGCGGGCCGTCGGAGAGCGCGACGGCCAGCGGGGCACACATGAAGGCCAGGGAGGCCAGCAGTGCCTGGCCGCGATGGCCCGCGCGGGCCGCGAAGTGGACGGCCACCAGGACGGGGGTGCCCGCCGAGGGCCCGGGGTGCAGCCGTATCGCGACAACGGCCATGATCCCGGTGACCAGCAGCAGGACGGGCAGCGGATAGCGGCGGCACAGGATCAGCGCGAGTCCGCCGGACACGAGCAGGACGTATCCCAACGGGCCCGGCGTGGCCACCCGTTCGGAGAGGTAGGCGGCGTCCAGCACGAGCAGGCCCGCGGCCGCGCAGCCCAGCAGCGTGTCGGGCACCCGGTGCCGCCGGTCGTGCGGGAGCTCGTCGCGCGCCATATTCGGCACAGTAGAGCCAACTCCCGTGCGGGCGCCTCGTCTTGGGGAACCGAAGCGGCCGTACTCCACGGGGAGTAGCCGGGGGCGCCACGGCCCCCGGGGAGAGTAAGGGCAACTGTCTGCCCGCGTACGACGACTTCGCCCGGCGCCACGGCGAGTATCGGGGACATTGCCGCCCCGCCCTCGCACCTCCTCCCCGCGGCGGCGGGGCGGCAGCCGGGCCGCCGTCCGCAGGGCCACGGGGGGCCAAGCGGCCGACGCGGCTCCGGTGCCCACCACGTGCGCCATACGCGCTGGTCAGACGCGATTGAGCGGTACTCAACCGGTCATCTGAGCAGCCGGACTCATGCCGTCCGCACCCCCGCGGACGAGGATTTCATGGACGGCAGCCGCCGACCGGGCCCGGACCACACGGACAAGGAGGGCTACGTCACGGCGTACGCCGAGCCGGAGCGGTGCTGGAAGGGGCGGCTGGAGATCGCCGGGAGTGTGGTGGACGAGTCCTCCGGCTCCTCGGGGACCCCGTACAACTGGGTACGCTCGCGCCGGGAGCTGAACACCGTGCACCGCAATGTCGCCGGGTACACCTCGCTGGTCTTCCCCTCCAGGAAGCTCTTCGTGATCAACGCGTACTCGATGGGGGCCTGGGCCACCGGCACCAGCACCAGCACCGCCATGGCGCGGATCGCCACCGTCAAGAACACCGGCCCCGATCCGGAGCGGATCGTGGACACCCTGCGCCACTTCGGGCCGCGCTACGACTATCCCGTCACCGCCTACCCGCCCTTCCGCGAGCACCTGCGGGACCGGCTCGCGGGCGAGGCGTGGTTCGTGAACTCGCGCAAGGACTACCGGCTGGCGGCGAGGGTGGGCGGCGAGCGCATGACCGAGGCGCTGCGCGACTACGTCGGCGACATCTTCGGCCAGGTCCGCTCCGGCTACGGCGCCTCGGACCTGGCCATCGGCATGGGCGGCGAGACCGCCTTCAGCGTGTGGCTGCGCCGGCTGATCCGCCGGGACGAGACGGTACGCGCGGCCTTCCTGGGCCCGGACGAGCTGCGCTACAACATCGGCGACGAGGGCACTTTGCTGTCCTTCCCGAAGGCCTGGCGCATCCTTGAGGACCTGGAGCCCGTGCGCCCGGGGCTGCCGGCGCGCGCCGAGGCCGCCGCCCGGCGCGAGCGGATGCGGCTGCCGCTGCTGTTCCTGTACGGGCGGGCCGGCTCCACCATCTCCTACATGGGCGCGAACATCTCTCCGCAGGACGTGGAGTACGGGCTCTACGAGGGCAACCCGATGGCGGAGCTGATCGAGGGGTGCGGTCCGGGGCTGGACGAGGGCGGCGACCTCGCGGCCCGGCCGGTGGTGCACGTACAGCTGCGCGCCGGGGCCCGGCCCTCCCCCGCCGAGGCGGACCATCTGGCCAAGGCGTGCCAGTACGGGGGGCTGCGCCATCTCACCTCCTGCAGCCGCAACTTCGCCCAGTCGGTCGCCGAGGACGCCGCGGCGGGCGAGATCTCGGTACGGCTGCACGCGCACGGCACCGGCCCGTTCGCCGGCACCGGAAAGATCAAGAACACCTGTCCGATCCGTGGGGGTGCGTGAGGATGCGCAGCGAGGACTTCTCCCTCGCACCGGCGCCCGGCCCGGCCGGCGCGATGTTCGTGGGCGCCACCCTCCCCCATTGCCTTAAGGGCATGGGAGGTGCCCCCCTCCCGGGGCCGCGGGCGATCCTGGCGCCGGGCCCGGGCCGGCTGCGTACGGTCCGCGAGATGAAGCCGATGCGCGGCTACGTATGGCACAAGGTGTACGGGCGGTTCCCGTTCACCCTGGGCACCATCGCCTTCTTCACCGACCGCGGCGAACTGCTGAAGTCCGCCCGCGGCCGGGCCCATCATGAGCTGATGTGCTGGCTGACCGATGAGGGCGAGAAGCGGGTGACCGGGGGCTGGATCCGTATCTGCACCGCCGATGCCGCCGGGTACACCAACGGCCTCTGGCGCGCGGAGAACGGGCGCCTGGGCCATATCTACACTTTCAGCCCGCTCTCGACCGAGCACGCGCCGCGGGCCGTGCGCCATGTGACCCGATGACCATCGTCCTGACCCCCGTGGACGGGCGGCGGGCGCTCGGCGAGTTCTGCGAACTGCCGCTGCGCCTGCACCCCGCCGACCGCTATGTGCCCGTCCTCAAGGGGCAGATCCGCGACTGGTACCGCAGCGGGGCCACCGAGCTGCACCTGGCGCGAAACTCCCGTACGGGCCGGGCGCTGGGCCGGGTGTGTCTGCATCGCTCCCCCGCCATGGACGCCCGGCTCGGCCGCGCCACCCAACTGTTCGGGCTGCTGGAGTTCTCCGACGCGGAGGTCGCCGGGGTCCTGTTCGACCTGGTGCGCAGGACCGGGGCGCGGGCCGGGGCCAAGGGCGAGTTCGGGCCGGTGAACCTGCTGCCCAACCAGTCCGGCGGAGTGATCACATCCGGTTTCGCCGAGCGCGGCTTCATCGACTCGGCCTGGAACCCCTCCCACTACCCGGCGATCTACGAGCACCACGGCTTTCTGCGCCGCTTCGTGTCCGACACCTGGATCTGCGAGAACGTGCACACCACGGACGCCGACTTCGCCTTCCCCTTCGACGACGCGCGGATCGCGTCCGAGCGGCTGCGCGTCCACCACGGCTCGCGCCGCCGCCTCAAGGAGCAACTGCCGCTGCTGCGGACGATGCTGAACGCCTCCTTCGCGCAACTCCCGTACTACACCGAGATCTCCGCCGAGCAGCTGGCCGCCCGGACGGACGGGCTGGCGCACCTGCTGGACGAGCGGCTGCTGCTGTATCTGACCAAGGACGGGGAGCCGATCGCGTTCGTGCTGGCCGTGCCGGACATCTCCGAGTTCGTGGCGGGGACCGGCGGCCGGCTCACCCCGGCCCGCCGGCTCCACCTGCTGGCCACCCGCTCGCGCTACCGCCGCGACGCCGTCCTGGTGATCAAGGGCACCGTCCCCGGACACCAGGGGCAGGGCTATCTGACGCTGCTCAGCCGGGAGTTGCACCGCGGGCTGCGCGAGGGCGGCTACCGGACGCTGCGCGGCACCTTCGTCGAGCACGGCAACGAGGCCTCCGCGGCCCAGTACCGCCGGGCCGGCGGCCGTCCGCTGCACGGCTACACCTTCTACGAGCGAGACCTGTGATGCCGGCCCCGCCCGCCCGGCCCCCGCCCATCCGTTCACCGCGCTCCAGGGGCGCGAGGCCCCGTGCCGGCGCGCGCCCAGTGCGCACAACACCCGGCCGTGGACGTTGAGTTACGGGCCGGAGGCGGTCACGGTCGGCCGGCTGACCCAGCGCGAGCTGCCCGCGGGCGTGCGACCCGGCGGGATCTGTTCCTGTCGCTGGGCGCGTTCGTGGAGACCTGTCGGATCGTGGCGGCGGACGCCGGACTGCCGCTGCGGACGCACGTCGAGGCGGCCGAAGGGCGGCGGACCGCCGCCCGGCTGCCGCCCGCGACCGCGCCGTACCGTACGCCCTTCAGCGCCACCACCCTCGCCACCCGCGGCTGCGCCCGCGGCCCGCACCGCCCGCCCCGCCTCACCGACGCCCAACTGGCGCCTGTCCGCCCACTCGTGACGGGAATTCAGCTGGCCGAGCCGCCCGCGGACCGCACGCGCGCCGCACACCCGGCTCGCCCCGGACTCCGGCTCCGGCTCCGGACGGGTGCCGGCGGTCTTCCGCGCCGGGGTGCCGCTGCACCGGCCGCCGCGCTCGGCCCGGCTTTCGGGGGCGCCGCGCGGCCGAGGCGGGCGCCCGGCCGGGGTGCGTCACCCGCCGATGCGGGCGTTCCGGACCGGGTGGCTCCGGTCCGGAACGCCCGTGCGGAGGGTGGGCGCCCGCCGCGGTCAGCCGCCGATGTTCACATCGATGCAGGCGTAGAAGGCGTTGGCGGTGTCGGCGACGTTCCAGACCGCCAGCACCTTCTGCTTGCCGCTCACATTGCCGAAGTTGACCTGGTGGGTGACGGTCTCGGGCGGCCGGGCACCGCCGTCGTTGAACTCCGCGACCTTCTGGCCGCCGGCGAAGTACTGCCAGGTACTGGTGGCGTGGCGGGCGGTCAGCCGCCAGGTGAAGGCCTGGGTGCGGCCGACGTTGGTGACCCGCCAGCCCTTGCTGTCGTCGTCGAGGTCGGCGAACTGCCGGTTGCCGCCGCTACAGCTGCGCAGCCCCTTGGGCCCTTCGACGCTCTGCGGCTCCCACTTGATGGGGCCGCACTGGACGGTGCCCGCCGCGCACTGCGCCTGGCGGCTCGGCGGGGCGTTCACATAGCCGTGCGCACTGGCCTGGCCGGCCGGCAGGGTGACCACGAGGAGCGGGGCTATGCCCGCGCCCACGGCAGCGGCCAGCATCCTTTTCTTGCGCATGTCAACTCCTTCACGATGGAGGCCCCCGCACGGGCAGGCATGCGCACCGGGGTCGCCGCACCGGGCGTCCGCTTGCCGGGGGCCTCGTCGAATGGGGGGGGTAGGGGATGTGAAGGTGTTCCTCTGGCGACGGGGTCCGAAGCCGTCCGCGCAGGGCTGCCGACCGCATTCGCGGCGGCCCGGATCTCGTACGCCAATTGGTCTAGACTTTACCGGCTGTCCGTGCACGGTCAAGAGGTTCAACGCTCAAGGTCCCCATGGGCACGCCGAGTTGAGCGATCTTCGAGCGCCGGGACGCCAGGGCCTGCGGCTGAACCCGGGCCCTCAGGGTTTGGGGATGTCGAAGAGGCGGGTGAGGGAGGCGGCCAGGCTCAGGTCGCCGGTCACCTTGACCTTGCGGGTGAGGAACATCGTCACCGGGCTGCTGTTGCCGGAGACCAGCTTGAGGAACTCCGCGTCCCGCAGCGTGAAGGTCACCCGGGGAGCGCCCTCGCCCCACCCCCGGCGCACCGAGCAGGTGCCGTCCTCGATCGTGGTCTCGTAGTCGACGTCGCTCTCGCCGGTGATCCGCCAGCGGATCAGCGCCCGCAGCCCGCGCGCGTTCTCGGGGCAAAACTGCCGCTCCATGCGGCCGAAGATCTCGCCGAGCACCCTCGCCCGCAGCTCACCGCGCGCGACCTGGGCGATCTCCTTGGCGGACAGGCTCTTGACGATCCCGGCGAACTCCTGCGGGGTCACGCTCGCGAAGTCGAGCCCGGCCAGCCGGGCGGCGACGTCCTCGGCCATACCGGTCTCCTCACCGCTTGCCACTCACCACGCGTCACTCCACGCGCCGTGGACCGCCCGGCCACACTACCCACCGGCGCTCCGGGACACGGCCACGGCCCCGCCACACCGGCACCGCTCCCCCGGGGCGCCACCCACTGACGCCCGCCACTGAACCCCCAACTCCCCTTTTCCATACGGCCCTTGACGCCGCACAGGCATTGCATTCTCCCTACGCCCGGGTAAGTTGACTTCCGAGTAAGCCGGAGTAAGTCGGCCCGCGTCCAAGGCTCCGGAGGTGGCCATGGGCAGTATCACCAGGGACCTGAGAACCGCGCTGCGGCGCCCCGGACTCGCCGGGCGCGCGCGGGTGGACATCGTCCGCGAGGGCGGGGTCGTACGGGAAGTGCGGGCCGCCCCGCTCGCCGTGCCGCCCGAGCGCGGCAGCCTGGCCGACATCCCCTTCACCAACGCCGCCGAGGCCCCCGACGCGGTGGTGCTGCGGCGCAAGGAGGGCGGGCAGTGGCGCCCGGTGACCGCGGCCGCCTTCGCCCGGCAGGTCGCCGCCGTGGCACGCGGGCTGATCGCCGCGGGCCTGGCGCCGGGAGACCGGGTCGCGCTGATGTCCCGTACCCGGTACGAGTGGACCGTGCTCGACTTCGCCATCTGGGCGGCGGGCGGCCGCACCGTACCGGTCTACGACACCTCCTCGGCGGACCAGCTGCGGTGGATCCTGCGGGACTGCGCGGCCACCTTCCTGATCGTGGAGAACGCACAGCATCTGCACACCGCCCACCGGGCCACGGCCGGCCCCGACGCACCGGCACCGCGGATCCGGCAGATCGAGGCCGGGGCGCTGGAGGAGCTCACCGCCATCGGCCAGGACGTCGGCGAGCGGGTCCTGGACGAGCGGCGGCGGGCGCTCGGCCCGGACACCGTCGCCACCCTCGTCTACACCTCCGGGACCACCGGCCGCCCCAAGGGCTGCGTGCTGACCCACGGCAACCTGTACGCCGAGGCCGCCAACCTCGTCCAGCTGCTGCGCCCGGCCTTCGTCGAGGCGACCCGGCAGACCCCCGCCACGCTGCTCTTCCTGCCGCTGGCGCACGTCCTGGGCCGGGTCATCCAGATCGCCTGCCTCCTGGACCGGATCGCCCTGGGCCTGTTCCCCAGCATCAAGCCCGCCGAGCTGCGGCCCGAACTGGCCCGGTTCGAGCCGACCTTCCTGGTGGCCGTGCCCTACTTCTTCGAGAAGGTGCACGACGTGGCGCGGGAGACCGCCGAGCGCATCGGCCGCGGCGCCTCGTTCACCCGGGCCGAGCGGATCGCGGTGCGCTACGGCGAGCGGGAGATGCACCGTCTGCTGGGCACCGGGCCCGGCCCCGGCCTGCGCCTGCGGCTCGCCAGGGGGCTGTACGACCTGCTGGTCTACCGCAGGGTCCGCAAGGCGCTGGGCGGGCGGCTGCGGTACGCGCTCAGCGGCAGCTCCTCCCTGGACCCGCGGCTGGCCCTGTTCTTCTTCGGCTGCGGAGTCCTGGTCTACGAGGGGTACGGGCTGACCGAGACCAGCGCCGCCGCGACCGTCGCCCCGCCGCTGGCCCCGCGCCTGGGCACGGTCGGCCTGCCGGTGCCCGGCACGTCGGTGCGCATCGCCGACGACGGGGAGGTGCTGATCCGGGGCGGCATCGTCTTCGGCTCGTACTGGAACAACCCCGAGGCGACCGCGGACGCACTGGACGGCGGCTGGTTCGCCACCGGAGACCTGGGCCGCCTCGACGAGGAGGGCCATCTGACCATCGTCGGGCGCAAGAAGGACATCCTGGTCACCAGCGGCGGCAAGAACGTCTCCCCCAGCATCCTGGAGGACCGGCTGCGCAGCCGCCCGCCGGTGGGCCAGTGCCTGGTGGTCGGCGAGGGGCGGCACTACATCGCCGCGCTGATCACCCTGGACCCCGAGGCGATGGAGCACTGGCTGCGGGTCCGCCGCCGCCCCGCCGGCGCCCCCTTCGCCGAACTCCGGGACGACCCCGGCCTGCTGGCCGATGTCCAGCGGGCCGTGGACCACGCGAACCAGGCGGTCTCGCGGGCGGAGGCCATCCGCGCCTTCCGGATCGTGCCCGGCGAGTTCACCCAGGACAACGGCCTGCTCACCCCCTCCCTGAAGATGCGCCGGCACGCCGTCGCCGCGGCCTACGCCCAGGACATCGAGGCGCTGTACGGGGAGCGGCGGGGCGGGCGGGGCGCGGCGGACGGGCACTTCGGGTGCCGGGGCCTGCTGCCCTGACCCCGCGCCTCGCCGGCCACGAATTGACCCCAAAATTCCGACCGTAATTGCACCCTGGAAGGGGTCTATCCGGCTCATAGAGTCAACGACATGAACAGCACGCAGCACACCGCGACCGCCCCCACCACCTCGACCGCCCCGCAGCAGCCCGTACTGACCCGCGCCGCCGGGGCGGAGACCCGCGCCGACCCCAGCAGCGTGATGACCCTGCTGGCGGACGCGGGCACCGACGGCTCCGGCGTGACCAGCTACCGCAGCAGGTTCAGCCCGGGCACGCCCGGCGCCCCGGTCCACTTCCACACCCGCGCCTGGGAGATCTTCTTCGTCATCAGCGGCTCCCTCCAGGTGCTGGTCGGCGAGGAGGTCACGGTCCTGAACGACGGCGACTTCCTGGCCGTACCTCCGCACACCCCGCACGCCTTCCGGGCCGCGCCCGGGTCCGAGCCGGACGTGCTGTGCCTGTTCACGCCGGGGATGCCGCGGTTCGACTATCTGCGGCTGCTCAACCGCGTGGCGCTCGGCCAGGCCGACCCCAGGGAGATCGCGGAGTCCTCCGAACTCTACGACAACCACTACACCGAGAGCGCCGTGTGGCGTGCCTTGCTGAACGCCGAGGCCACGCCCGTCCGGGCGGAGTAGAAGCGGAGTAGAACACGGCTGACGGAGCAGAAAGGACGTATGAGCGAAGCCGATCACCACCTCACCGTCGAACAGATGCTGCGCGCCAACCAGCAGAACTGGGACGCCCGCACCCCGGTCCACGTCGCCAGCGACTTCTACGGCCTGGACGGCTCCCGGACCACCGCCGACTTCATCGCCCCCTTCGAGTGGGAGGACCTGGGTGAGGTGAAGGGCCGCGAGGTCCTGCACCTCCAGTGCCATCTGGGCACCGAAACACTCGCCTTCGCCGAACGCGGCGCGGCCCGCACGGTCGGCCTGGACTTCTCCGGCGAGGCGGTGGCGCAGGCCAGGCAGCTGGCACAGCGGGCCGGGCACGACATCGAGTTCGTCCAGGCCGATGTCCACGACGCCGTCTCCGCGCTCGGCGGCAGACAGTTCGACGTGGTCTACACCGGCAAGGGCGCCGTCTGCTACCTGCCCGACCTGCCCCGCTGGGCCCGCGTCGTCGCCTCGCTCCTGCGCCCGGGCGGCACCCTCTACGTCGTCGACTTCCACCCCGTCCTCAACTCGCTCGGCCCCGTACCCCAGCCCGACGACCACGAACTCCTGCTCCGCCACGACTACTTGTCGGGCCGCGGCCCCATCCGGAGCGACTCCCCGCACACCTACACCGACGGCCCCCCGCTCAGCGGCGCACGGACCAGCTACGAGTGGCGCCACAGCCTGGCGGACATCGTCTCCGCGACCCTGGGCACCGGCCTGACCCTGACCGCCCTCCGCGAGACCGAGCTGCTGCCCTGGCCGAGATTCCAGGGCATGCTCCGCGCCCCCGACGGCTGGTGGCACCTGCCCCCCGACCGCCCCCGCATCCCCCTCCTGTTCGCACTCCGGGCCGTCCGGGGCCGGTGACGGGACCGTTGCGCCGGGGCGTACGCCGAGAAGTACGCGGGAAGGCCCAGGGCCTGTCGTCACAGCCCCTAGGCCAGCAGCCAGTGGCCGCCCGTGGTCCAGCCCAGGAAGCGACGGGCCCGGCCGTTCTCGGCGGTGCCGTCGGCGGCGAAGTAGCCGCCGGACACGACGAGTTGGAGTCCGGCGAGGGCGGGGGCCAGGCGCTGCGCCACGCGTGGGGGGAATCGGGTCGTCGCTTCCTCCAGCCAGGAAAGGACGGCCGTCTGCTCGGGCGGGGTGCACAGGGAGAGGTGGAAGAGCATCTGACGCCAGGCGTAGGCCGCGTCCTTGACGGTGGGCAACGGGCGGGGGTGGCCGTGGAGTTGGGCGGTGAGGCGGCAGACGGCGGTGAAGCAGCGGCGGGCGAGTTCGGGCCGTCCGGAGGGCGCGGTGGCGCCGAGCGAGTGGACCAGGGTGGCGAGGTTGTGGGTGGTGAGGATCTGGGACTGTTCGATGACCATGCCGTTGGCGGCCACCGACCAGGAGCCCGCGGCCGGTACGCGGTCGTGGCACAGGCGGGCGAAGCCGCCGCTGGGGTCGGGGCGTTCGCCCTGCCGGGCGCGCTCGCGGCCGTCCTTGCGGGCCTTGCGGTCGGCCAGCGCCACGATCCGGTCGTAGTCGACGGCGTAGTAGCGCTCGTAGAGGGTGCCGTGCAGCAGCTCGCCCGCGATCCGGGCCGCCGCCAGGAACTTGCCGGAGAAGGTACCCGTGAAGATGTCCGCGGCCAGCTCCTCCACCAGCGGCACCTCCAGGTCGGCGGCGCGCGCCAGGTCCCTCATCCTGCCGATGAGCGGGTTGGGGAGCAGCGTCGCGGGAAAGCCCGTCAGCGCCTGCCCGGCCAGGAGGGTCAGGGTGGTGCGGGCCTGCGCGCGGCTGTGGCCGGAGCCGCTGCGCTGGCCGGCCACGGCGCGTACCCACGGCAGCTCCTCAACGCGTACCTGGTGCTGGAGGTTGTGCAGCAGCAGGGAGCGGCGCCCGGCGAAGGCCCGGTGGTTGGCGGCCATGAGGGCGCGCAGCGCCGGGTCGGGGTAGGCCAGCGCGGTGGTGGCGGCCACGAGCTGGGGTACGAGTTCGGCGAGGACCTCGGCGGAGGGCACCACGCCGCGCTCGACGAGGGTGCCGATGGGGGCGTGCAGCGCGCCCCGGACGATCCGGCGCAGGGGGTCCGGCACGGCGGCCCCGGCGGGGAGACCGCCGCTCTTCGCCTCCCGTTCGGTGACCGGGGTGAGCAGCGGCTCGATGTCGGGTGTGCCGGTGTCCTGCGGGAGGGCGGCGAGACGGCGGGCGACGAGCTGGGCCAGGGCGTGGTGCGTGGGGCGGGCCGCGTCCGCCGCCTGCCGGTCGCGCAGCGTACGGTGCGGCGCGGTGCCGGGCACGCCGCGCCGCCGCACCATCGAGTGGACCGCGTGCCGCAGCAGGCCGAGTTGACGGTCCGTCAGAACACCGGAGCCGGCGCCGTCACCACTGAGGGACTCCAGGCAGGAGCGCAGGATCGCGGCGTTCTCCTTGGGCCTGCGGTGCTTGGTGCAGCGGGTGTGCTCGGCGGCCAGGTGCCGGTAGCGCTCCAGCAGGGCCGCCGAGCGCCGGTGCCAGTCGGCCGACGGGGTGCGGGCCAGGACGCGGCCGCCCTCGGCGGTCTCCAGCCAGTGCGCGAGCAGTTCGTCGGCGAAGGGGTTCCATACGGCCAGCGCCTCGTTCATCGCCTCGACGGCCTCGTGGCGGCCGCGCGCCGCGACGGTGGCGCGGGCCTGCCCGACCGTACGGCGGTGCGCCGTGGCGGCGTCGCCGGCCGCGTCGTGGGCGGTGCGGGCGGCGGCGGGCCGGGGTGTGAAGCGCAGCCGGGCGGCGAACGGCTCCAGGGTGTCCAGGAGCTCCAGCGCGCCGTCCGAATCCCCGGCGCGCACCAGCCAGGCCACCGTGAGCAGCGCGGTCTCCTCCGGCAGCGCCGCCTCGTAGGCGCCCTCCTCCAGGCGCTCGGTCAGCTGCCGCAGGCCGGTGTGGGTGAGGTGGTGGGCGAACAGGGCCTGCCGGTCGGCGCGGACACCGGCGCGCCGCGCGGCCTCGGACTCGTACGGCTCCAGGGGACCCTCGGCGCTCGCGGCGCCCGTGGCGAAGCCGCCGCGGACCACCTCGGGGGTCACCCAGGCGGGGAGCCCGGCGACGGGGGTGCGCGAGCCGATGGACAGGGTCCCCTCGCTCATGCCCGCCAGCACCTTGCGCCAGCGGCGGACGCGTTCGCGGGCACGGCGGCGGGTCCGGCGGTCCGCGTGGGTCAGTGAGGTGGTGAAGGCGCGGGCCAACTGCCCTGCCGCATAGCCGGGGTCGGCCGCCACGGGCCGCTGCTGCTCGTCGCTGTTCACCGACAGCTCGTCATCGTTCATAGCCAGCGTGGCAGGTTCCGCCCCTGCGCCCTCCGGGTAGGAAGCCCGGCGCTCTGCTGTCTGAGCTACACGCTGTCGCGCGGCTCACGGTATGCGCGGCACAGCGGACCCGGCAACCGGCTTTTGCGGGCCGGTACCGGTGTCGGGTGTGCGCCGGAATCCGGTGCGCCGCGCAGTGCGGTGTGCGCCACCACGCGGGCTGCGTTTAGCGCAGTGGATCTCTTTGTCATCATGGGCCCGTGAAAGCGAGCCCCGCATGATTTCCGTATTCCTCTCGGCCGTCGTGGCCTGGTACGTCCTCAAGGGCGCGGCACGCCGTCTGTCATGCGCCCGGCGTCTGGTCGAGCGGTGTTCGCCGTGGACCGCGCGGCTGCACGCCTGGGTGCTCTCGGCGCCCGCGACGTTCTGCTACATCGCCGTGTTCACCTGCTTCACCATCGTGCAGACCACCGCCCCGCCCCGGCTCATCGACATCATGACCGCGGTGGACAGCACCAGCCTGGTGCGGCTGCGCCGGGGCGCGATGGAGGTCCTGGCCACGAGCGCGTTCTGGGTGGCCGACCACGGCGACGGGCTCGTCCTGTACGTCGTGGGCTTCTCCACCCTGGTCGCCTGGGCCGAGCGGCGCTTCGGCACCCCGCGCATGATCGTCATCGCGGTCTCCGGGCACGTACTGGGCTCCGTGCTCACCCAGGGACTGCTGCGACAGCAGATCAGCCTCGGCCGGGCGCCGGCCCATCTCGCCTACGCCACCGACGTCGGCGTCAGCTACATCCTCGCGGCCGGGATGGCCGCCGCCGTCCTGGTCATGCGCGGCAGGGTGCGGCTCGTCGGTGCCGCGCTGCTGCTGGCCGTACTGCTGACCCCGATGGTGGTCAGCCGCACCATCTGGGACCTCGGCCACATCATCGCCGCGAGCTGCGGGCTGGCGGTGGCCGCACTGTGCCGCTGGGCCGGTCCGCTGCGCACTCCCCCGCCGCTGCCCGGCCCCGCGCCGCGCATGCCGTGGACAGGACGACGGGCCAGGTAAAGGACCGGACCAAGGCCTGCTGGGCGAGGTGACACTCTCAAACCCCGGCCCTTGGGGCATGGGTCGCACAACTCTACGGTCAGTGAGGAAGAAGCCAACCGGCCGACGACAGGAGTTTGCCGTGCAGTTCAATCTGATCGGCCCATTCGAGATCGTCGCCGACAACGGAAAGACGTACGCACCCAGTACGCCGAAGGTCTGCCAGACGCTCGCGGTGCTGCTCACCCGTCCCAACGAAATTGTCGCCACCAAATCCCTGATCCGGGAATTGTGGGAGGACCAGCCGCCGCGCAGCGCCCTGACGACGCTGCAGACGTACATCTA
Source organism: Streptomyces sp. UF-297 (assembly GCF_058245575.1). Taxonomy (NCBI): domain Bacteria; kingdom Bacillati; phylum Actinomycetota; class Actinomycetes; order Kitasatosporales; family Streptomycetaceae; genus Streptomyces; species Streptomyces sp. UF-297. The sequence continues at coordinate 17,251 of NZ_JBSIBZ010000014.1, forward strand.
CCACGCCCGTCGCATGTTCGTCACCGAGGAACTGACGCCGCAGGGACGGGACCTGCTGACCACCCATCCCCAGGGCTACAAGATCCAGGTCGACGAATACCAGGTGGATGTCAAAAACTTCGAGCGGCTGGTGGTACAGGGGCAGGCGGCGCTGCGCGAGGGAAAGGCCGAAGTGGCCATCTCCCACCTCCGCAAGGCCCTCGAACTGTGGCGCGGCCCGGCGCTGTTCAATATTCAGGCGGGCAGTGTCCTCAAGGGCCGTATCGCGTTCGTCGAGGAGCTGCGGATCCGCGCCCTGGAACTGCGTATCGAGGCGGAGATCCAGCTGGGGATGTACCGCGAAGTCATTCCGGAATTGCGGGAACTGGTCAACAGCTATCCGCTCAACGAATGGTTCCACGGGCGGCTGATCGCCTCGCTGCACCGCTCGGGCCGCCGCGCCGAGGCGCTGCGCGTCTACCAGGATCTGCGCCGTACGCTGAGCGAGGAGCTGGGCCTGGAGCCCTCCCCCGAGCTGCAGCGCCTCCAGCTGGAGGTCCTGGACCCGCGCCCGAACCGCGCCCCGGCCGCCAAACGGGCCGCCGCCCGCACCGGCCCGTCGTACGCCCACGCGGGCGCCGTCGCCCCGGCCCGCACCACCCGGGTCGCCTGACCGGCCCGCCCGCCCACCGGCGCCGCCCCGGCGCCTGCGCTCCTCGAACACGGCTCGAGGACACCTCGAGCGCCGCCCCGTCCCGGTTGACCCGGAACTTGGTTGAAGCGGCAAGGTTAGAGTTCTGCTGTACCGCGAAACGGCGGTCGGACCAAGCGCGTTGAGGGCATGGGGGCAGACGGCATGAGCACTGGGACACGGTCATGAGGGCAGCGGTCGTCAGAGCGTTCGGCGGCCCCGAGGTTCTGCAGATCGCCGAGATCCCGACCCCCCGGCCCGGCCACGGCCAGGTGCGCGTACGGGTCAAGACCGCGGGCGTCCAGGCATACGACACCGCGGTGCGGGCCGGCTGGGAGCCGCCCGGCATGACGGTGCGCTTCCCGCAGGTGCTGGGCAACGACTTCGCCGGAGTGGTGGACGCGGTGGGCGAGGGCGTCACGGCGTTCGCCGCCGGGGACGAGGTCCTGGGCTCGGCCTTATTGGCGTGTTATGCCGACTTCGTCGTCGTCCCGCAGGACCAGGCCACCGCCAAGCCCGTGAACATGCCTTGGCAGGTGGCCGGTTCGTTCTCGGTGTCCGCGCAGGCCGCGCACACCGCCCTGCAGGAGCTGAAGGTCGGCGAGGGCGACACCCTGCTGCTGCACGCGGCGGCGGGCGGCGTGGGCACGGTCGCGGTACAGCTGGCCCGGCAGTGGGGCGCGCGGGTGATCGGCACCGCCGGTGAGCACAACCACGACTATCTGCGCCGGCTGGGCGCCGTACCGGTCACCTACGGCGAGGGCCTGGCCGACCGGGTGCGCGCGCTGGCCCCCGAGGGGGTCACCGCGGCGCTGGACGCCATCGGCGGCTGCTCGCTGGATGTGTCGCTGGAGCTGGTCGAGGACCGCCAACGCATCGGCACGCTCGTGGAGTTCGGCCGGGTGGAGGGCCTGGGCATCCGGGCCCTGCACACCCAGCGGTCGGCCGCCCGCCTCAAGCGGCTGGCCGATCTGTACGCGCAGGGAATGCTGCACATCGAGGTGTCCGGGGCGTTCCCGCTGGAGCGGGCGGCGGACGCACACCGCGAGGTGGACACCGGCCATGTGCGCGGCAAGGTCGTTCTGGAGATCGGCTGAACCGCGGCGCAGGCGCGACGGGCGGCCCGCCGGCGGCCCGCACCCGGCGGGTGTCCTCCCCCGCCCCGCGGGCGGCCCGTTCGCGCCTGCCGTCCCTGCATTCCTTGTTGGGACAGGTGTGGGGTAGGTGTGGTGCACCGGCCGGACGGAAAGGGCTTCGATGACCCCCTCGCACCGCATCCCCCTGCTGCTGGCGGCCTCGCTCGCCGTCGGGCTCAGCGCGTGCAGCGCCGATACCGCCGAGCACGCGGACGGTCCCGCCGCTGCCGCCGAGGCGTTCCTGGCCGCCTGGGCCAAGGGCGACACCGCGGCCGCCGCCGGGCACACCTCCGACCCGAAGGCCGCGGCCGGTCAGCTGCGTGCGGTGGAGGGTGAACTGCGCCCGCGGTCACGGCTGTTCACGGCTCGCGCACCCGAGGAGAAGCCCGGCACGTCCACGGCGCGGGTGCCCTTCCACGCGCGGCTCACCCTCGCCGAGGGCGCCACCTGGTCGTACGACTCCACCGCACAGATGGTCCGCAAGGACGGCGCGTGGAAAGTCGCCTGGCGCCCCTCGGTGGTGCACCCCGCGCTCACCGCCGACACCCGCCTGCAGCGGGTGCGCGAACTGCCGCCGCGGGCCCAGGTGTTGGCGGAGGACGGCTATCCGGTCGCCGCCGACGCGCAGGTGTGGTCGATCGCCATCTGGCCCGCCGAGCTCACCGACCCCGAGCGCGCCTACCGGGCCCTTGACGCGCTGAAGGTGGACCTCGACACCCGGGCGCTGCGCAAGCGGGTGGCCACCGCCCGCCCCGATCAGTCGGTGCCGGTGGTGACGCTGCGCGAGGAGGTCTACCAGGACCACCGCGCCCGGCTCCTGCCCATCCCCGGGCTCCAGTTCCGCTCCTCGCAGCGGTCGGTGGCCCGGATGGCCAAGGCCCTGGTGGGCACGGTCGCACCGGCCTCCCAGGAGACACTGCGGCACGCCGGGCCCGGCGCAGCGGCCGAAGACGTGGTGGGCGCGAGCGGGCTCCAGTACCGCTATCAGCGGCAGCTGGCGGGCCGGGCCGCGGTCTCGGTCCGGCTCGTCGACCGGCTCGACGGCGACAGCAGGACGCTGTTCACCGGCGGCGGCAAGAAGGGCACCCCGCTGCGTACGACGCTCAGCGCGCGCGTCCAGCAGGCCGCCGAGGCCGCGCTGAAGGGGCTGGACAAGAACGCCGCGCTGGTGGCCCTGCGGCCGAGCACCGGCCACGTACTCGCGGTCGCCGACAACCCCGCCGACCAGGCCGACCGGGCCCTGACGGGCAGGTACCCACCCGGCTCGACCTTCAAGGCCGTCACCGCCGCGGCCCTCCTCCAGCGCGGCCTGGACCCGGACCAGCGCGTCGACTGCCCCCGCTACGCCCGCGTCGACGGGCAGCGCTTCGAGAACCAGGACCTCTTCCGGCTCCCGCCCCACGCCACCTTCCACGACGCCTTCGCCCGCTCCTGCAACACCGCCTTCGTCGGCCTGCGCGACCGCCTGGAGGCCGGTTCGCTGACCGAGGCCGCGGCCCGGTTCGGCATCGGCGGTACGTGGAGCGTGGGCGCGGCGACGTACGACGGCAGCGTCCCGGTGGCCGCGAGCGGCAACGAGAAGGCCGCCGGGGCGATCGGCCAGGCCCGTATCGAGGTCAGCCCGCTGGTGATGGCCTCCGTCGCCGCCACCGTCCAGCAGGGGCGCTTCCACCAGCCGGTCCTGGTCCCGGGCGCGGCGGGCCGTCGCCACGAGGCGCCCCAGCAGCTCGCGCCGGACGTCGCCGGGCAGCTGCGCTCCCTGATGCGCGCGGTGGTCACCGAGGGCTCGGGCCGGGCCCTCAAGGGCATCCCCGGCGCCCCGGCGGCCAAGACGGGCACCGCGGAGTTCGGCACGGACTCCCCGCCGCGCACCCACGCCTGGATGATCGGCTTCAACGGCGACCTGGCCTTCGCCGTCCTCCTGGAGGACGGCGGCTCCGGCGGCAAGGACGCAGGCCCGGTCGCCGCCGCGTTCCTGGAGCGCCTGGCGCCGAAGAGCGGTTGACGCGCCCGGGGAGGTTGCGGCGGTTGATCCGCTACGTCCCACTACGGCGCACACGGTCGGGATCCGGTCAGTCACGGTCCGCTTCAAGCCGGATCGGCCCGGGGCGCATTGATCTCGCAAACCTCCCATGATCCGTTGGCTTCGGTGCTGTATCTGTGCACGGGTGCACCGGACCGTGCGCGGCAGCGGCGAGGAAGAGGTGGCGTATGATCGACGTGGATGGTGTACTCCCCACCCCCTGGGGCGAGTTGAGTACCACCGAGGACGTGGTGGCCGCGGCCATGGAGTGGCACTTCGGCCCGGAGACCGGATCGAGATTCTGGCGGGAGCGCGCCGCCTCGCTCCCCTTCGACCCGCGCAAGGACATCGTCACCGTCCAGGACCTCGCCCGCTTCCCCGACGTCAGCGCCGAGTGGCGCGATCTGCCGGTGGAGGACCTGCTCCCGGCGGGGCTGCGCAAGCTGGGCCGGCTGCCGTCGGTGTACGAGAGCGGCGGCACCACCGGCGCCCCCAAGCGCATCGTCGACCTCGGCCAGTGGGAGCGCACCACCCGGTGGTGGTCCCAGGTCCTGGACCGGCACACCCTGCCCCGCGACGAGGGCAATCTGCTGTACGTCGGCCCCAGCGGGCCCCATGTGGTGGCCCATATGGTGCAGACCCTGGCCCGGCTGCGCGGCGCGGTGTTCTTCCCCGTGGACCTGGACCCGCGCTGGGTGCGCAGGTCGGTCAAGGCGGGCCACGACGACACCGCCAAGCGCTATGTCGAGCACATCCTGGACCAGGCCCAGTGGGCGCTCTCCTCGCAGCGCATCAGCCTGCTGTACGCGACCCCGCCGCTGCTGGAGGCGATCGCCGGGCGCCCCGCGCTGGCCGACCTGGTGCGCGCCAAGGTGCGCGGCATCATGTGGGGCGGCACCTCCATCGACGCGGAGACCCTGCGCCTGCTGTCCGGCGAGGTCTTCCCCGACGCGGTCTTCGCCGGGCTGTACGGCAACACGATGATGGGCGCCGCGCCGCAGCGGCCCGCCGTGCCCGGCGACGCCTGGCCGTGCGTCTTCCAGAGCTTCCACCCCTACGTCCACCTCGAACTGCTCGATCCCCAGGACGGGTCCCGGCGGGTGGAGTACGGCGAGCGGGGGCGGGTGCGTATGCACCAGCTCAGCCCCGAGGTGCTGCTGCCCGCGGTGTTCGAGCGGGACACCGCGGTGCGGGTCGCCCCGGTGGCGGGGTACACCGGGGACGGCGTGGCCGATGTCCAGCCGTACCGCGCCGACGGCGCCGAGATCATCGAGGGGGTGTACTGACCGTGACCGGGGTCGACGCGGGGACCGGCACGGTGGTCGATGTGGAGCGCCCCTCGGGGCCGTACCGGTCGGCGAACGTGGCGCCCCTGACCGATGTGCGCGGCCGCGAGAGCGGTGAACTCTCGCTGGCGCCACCGCTGTTGGTGCGCCGTGTGATCGAGGAGATGCGGGCGGCGCCGCGGCAGGGCGAGCAGGAGCGGCTGGCGGCGCTGGCGCTGGCCGGGGAGCTGTTCGCCACCACCACCCTGGAGGGCGAGTCGCCCGAGGAGTACTGCCGCGCCCAGGCGGCGGTGTCCGGGCTGCCGCTCGGCATCGTCCGGCGCGTCCTGGCCAGGACCGCCGAGGCGGGGCGGGCCGCGGCGGGCGCGCTGGCGGCGCAGCGCCCGGCGGGCGCGCTGTCCGCGGCCCACTGGGACAGCGCGCGGGGCGCGGCCCCGGTATGGGTGCGCAAGGGCGAGGTACTGGGCGTCCTGGCGCCGGGCAACCACCCCGCGACCCACCTGGAGTGGCTGGGCGCCCTCGCGTTGGGCTACCGGGTGGCCGTACGCCCCTCCCGGCGCGACCCGTTCACCCCGCGCCGGCTCGTCCGCGCGCTGCGTCAGGCCGGTCTCGCCCCCGGCTATACGGCGCTGCTGCCGACCCGTCACGAGCACGCCGAGGCCCTGCTGGAGCACGCCGACCGCGGCCTGGTGTACGGCGGCGACGCGGTCGTGGCGCGCTACGCGGACAGCGGCCGGGTGCTGGCGCAGGGGCCGGGCCGCTCCAAGGTGCTGTTCGCCGGCGGGGTGCGGTGGCAGGACGGGCTGGCGACAGTGCTGGACTCCGTGGCGGGCGAGGCGGGGGTGCAGTGCCTCAACGCCAGCGCGGTGCTGTGCCGCGACGACCACCGGGGGCTTGCCCGCGCCCTGGCCGAGGAGCTGGGCCGGCTGCCCGCGCTCGCCCCGCACGAGGAGGGTGCCGTGCTGCCGGTACGGCCCCTGGCCGAGGCCGAGAAGCTGGCGCGGTGGCTGCGGGAGAACACGGGAGCGGGTCCGGACGGCGACCTGGTCGCGGATCTCGGCGACGGCAGCGCCGTACTGCGCCCGGCGGTGACCGCCCTCGATGACCCGCAGGACGCGCGCTTCGGCGTCGAACTGCCCTTTCCGTACGCGGCCGTTGCGCCCTGGGAGCCCCAGTGGCGGCCGTCCGCGCTGGGCCGCACCCTGGCCCTGACCGTGCTCGGCGGGGACGCGGATCTGGTGGGCGCGTGCCTGGCCGCCCCGCAGATCCGCAACACCCACTGGGGCGAGGTGCCCACCCACTTCTCCCGCCCGGGCCTGCCGCACGACGGCTCGCTGGCAGAGTTCCTGATGGAGACCAAGACGTTCGCGCGCGCATCCGAGGAGACCTTCGAGGAGAGCGGCCATGACCTCCCCCGGACCGACTGAGCACGGCCGGCACCTGGACCCCACCCTCTACCGCTCCCCGGCCGAGGCGGCCGCGGCGCCGCCCGAGAAGCTCGCCTACGTCGTGGGCTTCGACCCCGAGGCGCGGCGCCCGGACGCCCTGACGGCCGACCGGCGGCCCGCAGATGGCCGAGCTGAGCCGGGACGGGCGGCGGGTGTATCTGACCAACTCGCTGTACGGGTCCTGGGGCGAGCAGTTCTACCCGGACGGCATCCAGGCGTGGACGGTCAAGCTGGACGCCGACACCGCGGCGGGCGGGCTCGCCGTGGACGGGCGCTTCTTCCCGCACGGCGCGGACTTCCGCGGGCTGCGCGTGCACCAGACCCGCTTGCAGGGCGGCGACGCCTCGTCCGACTCGTACTGCTACCGGCGAGCCGAATACCCTTGCCGTGAGCGGCTGTTGGGGCTAGAGCAGGTCCTCGATCGTGATCGGCAGCTTGCGCACCCGCCTGCCGGTGGCGTGGTGCACGGCGTTGGCGATGGCGGCCGCGGCGCCGACCTGGCCGACCTCGCCGACGCCCTTGACGCCGAGCGGATTGACGATCTCGTCGCTCACCTCGACGAGTTCGACCTCGACGTCCGGGGCGTCGGCGTTCACCGCGACGAGGTACTCGCCGAGGCTGGCGTTGGCCCAGCGCCCGGTGCGCGGCTCCATGTGGGTGGCCTCCAGCAGCGCCTGCCCCAGCCCCCACAGCATGCCGCCCATCAACTGGCTGCGGGCAGTCTTGGCGTTGAGCACCCGGCCGGGCGCGAAGGCGCCGACCATCCGCCGCACGCGGACCAGCCCGAGGTCGGGGTCCACGGCGACCTCGGCGAACTGGGCGCCGAAGGTGAGCAGTCCGTAGTTGCCGAGCTCGGCCGGCGGGCTCCAGGAGCCCGATGCCTCGGCGTCGGGGAGGAAGTTGCGCCCCAGCAGCTCGCCGTAGCTCTCCCCGGCGCCGTCCGGCAGCTCCATGCGGCCCTCGCGGACCGTGACCTGCGCGGGGTCGGCGCCGTGCAGCGGGGAGCCGGTGTCGCCGACGGCCTGCGCGACGAGCTGGTCGCGCAGGGCGGTGGCGGCGCTGTGCACGGCCGCGCTGAGCATCCCGGCACCCGAAGAGCCCACGGCCGCCGCGGTGTTGGGCAGGTCGGTGTCGCCGTTCTCGACGCGGCAGCGCTCCACGGGCAGCCCGAGGGCGTCGGCGGCGACCTGGGTCATGACGGTGGCGACGCCGGTGCCGAAGTCGGAGAAGGAGGCCTGGACGACGGCGGCGCCGTCCGCGTAGAGGCGGGCGCGGGCGCGCTGGGGGTTGTGGGGCGGGTAGACCGGGTAGCCGGCCGCGGCCATGCCGGAGCCGATCAGCCAGTTGCCCTCGCGCCGGGAGCCGGGGCGCGCGTCGCGGGCGGCCCACCCGAAGCGCTCGGCGCCGCGCTCGTAGCACTCGCGCAGCCCGTTGCTGGACCAGGGTTTGCCGCTGGCCGGGTCCTTGTCCGCGTAGTTGCGCAGCCGCAGCTCGACGGGGTCCAGGCCCAGCCGCTCGGCGAGCTCGTCCATGGCGCACTCCAGCGCGAACATGCCGGAGGCCTCGCCGGGGCAGCGCATGAACGTCGGCGTCATGGTGTTGGCGCGAAAGAGCCGGTAGACGCCCTCGTAGTCGGGGATGTCGTAGATCTGCGCGGCGACGCCGAGGGAGGGCTCGGCCCAGTCGTCGAAGTGCGAGGTGGGCGAGAGCTTGTGGTGGCGCAGCGCGGTGAGCCGCCCGTCCTGGGTGGCGCCCAGCTCGATGGTCTGTTCCTGTTCCTCGCGGTGGCCGCAGGAGGTGAACATCTGCTCGCGGGTCAGGGCGAGCCGGACCGGGCGTCCCACGTGGCGGGCGGCGAGCGCGGCGAGCGTGGGGTGGTGCCAGATCATGGCCTTGGAGCCGAAGCTGCCGCCGACGTAATGGCCGATGACGCGGATCCTGGAGGCGGGGATGCCCAGGTGCGCGGAGACGGTGTGCTGGGTGGCGTTGGGGCCCTGGGTGGCGTCGTGCAGGGTGAGCCGCTCGCCCTCCCACTGGGCGGTGGTGGCCGAGGGTTCGATGGGGTTGTGGTGGTTGGCGGCGTAGGTGTACGTGGCCTCGATGCGCTCCTGGGCGCGGGCCAGCCCCGCGGTCACGTCCCCGCGTTCGGTGCGTCCCGGAATGAACCCCGCGAAGATCTTCTCGGGTTCGTAGGCCTGGTCGCGCCCTTGTTCCACGGTGGTGACCGACGGGGTCTGTTCGTAGGTGGCGCGGACCAGGCGGGCGGCGTGCAGGGCCCGCTCGTAGGTGTCGGCGACCACGAGCGCGATGTGCTGGCCCGCGTAGTGCACGGTGTCGTCCTGGAAGGGGAAGAACGTCTCGCCCGGGGCGGCCATGCCCGCCAGGGAGGGCAGCAGCGGGGGCTGCGCGGCGATCTTGGGCAGGTTCTCGTGGGTGAGGACGGCCAGGACGCCCTCGCAGGCCATGGCCTCTGCGGTGTCCAGGGCGGTGATGCGCCCGCTGGAAACGGCGGCGCCGACGAGGACGGCGTGCGCCAGGTCGGGCAGCGGGATCTCGGCCGCGTAGCGGGCGCTGCCGGTGACCTTGGGGCGGCCGTCGACGCGGTCGAGCGGGCGGCCGACGGCCTGGGGGGTGGCGTTCATCGCGGACTCCCGGTCGGGGCGAGGGTCTCAAGGGCGCGTACGACGGCCCGCTGGGCGAGTTCGACCTTGAAGGCGTTCATGGGGGTGGTGCGGGCGCCGGCCAGTTCCTCGCGGGCGGCCTGTGCGAAGTTCTCCCGCTGGGCGCGGGCGCCGAGCAGGAAGTCCTCGGCGGCGCGGGCCCGCCAGGGCTTGGTGGCCACTCCGCCCAGCGCGATCCGTACGTCCCTGACCTCGCCGCCGTCCACGCTCAGCGCGGCGGCCACGGAGACCAGCGCGAACTCGTAGGACTCGCGGTCGCGGACCTTGAGGTAGGTGGAGGCGCGGGCCACCGGCGTCGCCGGGATCTCGATGGCGGTGATCAACTCGCCGTGTTCCAGCGGGTGTTCGCGCTCGGGGGTGTCGCCGGGCAGCGGGAAGAAGTCCTCGAAGGTGTGGCTGCGCTCGCCGTCGCCGGTACGGGTGTGCACCGTGGCGTCCAGGGCCATCAGCGGTACGGCGACGTCGGAGGGGTGGGTGGCGATGCAGTGGTCGCTGGTGCCCAGCACCGCGTGGCCGCGGCTGATGCCCTCGATCGCGGCGCAGCCGCTGCCCGGTGCGCGCTTGTTGCACGGCGATTCGCCGTCGCGGAAGTAGCCGCAGCGCACCCGCTGGAGCACGTTGCCGCCCATGGAGGCCATGTTGCGCAGCTGGGCCGAGGCGCCGAGCTCCAGCGCGCGGGAGACCATCGGGAAGCGCTCGCGCACCACGGGGGCCGCGGCCACCTCGCTCATCCGGGTCAGCGCGCCCAGCCGCAGCCCGCCGTCGGGCAGGTCCTCGATCCCGGTCAGGGGCAGGTCGTTGATGTCGACCAGCCGGTGCGGGGTGTGCACGTTCTGGCGCAGCAGGTCGACCTGGGTCGTCCCGCCCGCCAGGTAGGCGCTCTGCCCGTCCGCCGCCACGGCCCGGACCGCGCCGGTGACGTCGACGGCACGTACGTAACTGACTGGCCGCACGGTGGTGCTCCCTCTGCCTCTTCGATCGCCCCGGCCCGGTGGTCTCCCGCCGGGGCCCGTCAGCTCTGGTCGCGGACGGCGCGGATGGCCGCCCGGATGTTGGGGTAAGCGGCGCAGCGGCAGATGTTGCCGCTCATCCACTCCTTGATCTCCTCGTCGTCCGTGGTGTGGCCCTCTTCCAGGAGCGCCACGGCGGACATGATCTGGCCCGGGGTGCAGTAGCCGCACTGGAAGGCGTCGTGATCGATGAAGGCGCGCTGCACGGGGTGCAGTTCCCCGCCGTCCGCGAGGCCCTCGACGGTGGCCACCGCGCGGCCCTCGCAGGTGATGGCGAGCGTCAGGCAGCCCAGCACCCGCCGGCCGTCCACCCACAGCGTGCAGGCTCCGCAGGTGCCCTGGTCGCAGCCGCGCTTGGCGCCGGTGAGGTAGAGGTGTTCGCGCAGTGCCTGCAGCAGACTGACCCGCGGTTCGATGTCCATGGTCCGTTCGCGGCCGTTGACGGTGAGCGTGACCCTCACCGGTCCGGGGCCGCGTTCCGGTGGGGCACCGGGGCTCGCGGGCGTATCCGTCGTCGTGTTCTGCGCAGACACCGGCGCACCTCCTGAGGTCGTCGTCGCCATGCTGGCCTCCCCGCCGAACACCCGCAATGCAGGGCTTTGGGCCGAATGGGGTGCTGTGCCGGTATCGCACCGCGAACCGGGCGCCGGCTCCGGAGCCGTACGGGCAGCTCCCGCGCACCTGCCCCGGGCACTGTCCACACGACGGGCGTAGCGCGACCGATCACCGGGCCCCGAATTCACGCGTATACGGCAGGCCGCTTCGAGTAGCGCGATCGCACCGCGCAGAAAAGACGGAAGAAAGTGAAGCCTCCTGGCGGAAAACAGAATGCATCCTGCACCTCTCCGACATACCCCGGGGAATGGTACGGACTTTTCTGCGGGGCGACCGCACGAAGCAGCCACACTCCACCGACGGGCGTACGCCGTCTACTCACCACCCGCCACCTGCCCCGAAACCCCATCCGACCAGGACGGTGTCCGGAAACGGCATTGCCGATGCCCGAAATACCGTGAAGCCTCAAGTGGAGACTTGAACAATTCGCCGGGGGAAGCGATGTTCGTCAGTTCGCAGAGTTGGCAGGTCCGTAAACGGGGAACAGGCGGGGGGAAAGGTAACGAGATCATCGTCATCGGAGCCGGTATATCCGGACTGGTGACCGCATATGAGCTGGTCAAACTCGGCTATCGGGTCGAGGTGCTGGAGCGCGACACCCGTATCGGCGGACGCATCCGCACCCACCGTTTCGGCACGGGGCCGGGAGCGCCCTCGGTGGAGCTGGGCGCGATGCGCATTCCCGCCCACCACCGCCACACACTGGCGTACATCGACCATCTGCGGCTGCGCGGCAGGCTGCGGGCGTTCACCCCGCTGCTGGCGGACGAGAACACCTTCCTGCAGAGCGATAGCGGCTTCGTACGGGTGCGGGAGGCGGCCGCCGCGCTGCGCGAGGGATTCCTGGGGCAGCTGGCGCACCGCCGCCACGACTACAGCGAGGAGACCATCGCCTTCGGCATCTGGCTGACCACCGTCGTCAACGCCATCGCGCCGCCCGATCTGCGCGACGAACTGCGCGCGGACCTGCGCAGCCAGCTGCTGGACCTGGTCGAGCGCATCGACTTGACGCGCTATGTGCACGGCGAGGCCAAGGACCGGGTCGATCTGCACGGGCTGTTCGCCGACCACCCGGGCATCCGCGCCGTGTGCAGCGGCCGCCTCAACAGCTTCCTGGACGACATCCTCATCGAGACCGACCCCTCGCTGCTGCGCCTCAAGGGCGGCATGGACCAGCTGTCGCAGCGGCTGGCCGCCCGGCTCAAGGGGCGGGTGGCGTGCGGCCGCCGGGTGATGGGCATCGATGTGCGGCCCGACGACGTGCTCGTGCACGTCCGCACCGGCACCGGCACCACGGTCGTCAAGCGGGCCGACTACGCCGTGTGCACGGTGCCCTTCCCGGCACTGAGCGGTATGCGGGTCAGCGGTCTGGACCCCGACAAGACGGCCGTTGTGCGGGATGTGGTCTACTGCCCGGCCACGAAGGTGGCCTTCCACTGCCGGGAGCCCTTCTGGCAGTCGTCCGGCATCAGCGGCGGCGCCTCGTACACCGGCGGCTCCATCCGCCAGACGTACTACCCCAGTGTCGACGGCGATCCGGCCCGCGGTGCCGCGCTGCTGGCCAGCTACACCATCGGGCACGACGCCGACGTGCTGGGCCGGCTGCCCGCCCCTCAGCGCCACCGTGCCGTCCTGGAGGAGCTGGGCGCCATCCACCCCGAACTCCTGCACCCGGGCATGGTGCTGGACGTGGTGAGCGCGGTATGGGGCAACTCACCCTGGAGCGGGAACGGCTGCACCACGCGCTGGGGCAAGGACGCCGCGGCATGCGAGACGGAGCGGCTGCGCGCGGCCCGCCCGGTGGGGCGGCTGTTCTTCGCGGGCGAGCACTGCTCCACGGCGCCCGCCTGGATCGAGGGCGCGATCGAGTCGGCGCTGCGGGCCGTGGAGGACGTCCTGCGCCACGAGCCCGTCCGCCGGCCGGCCGCCGCCGGTGTGCCTACTCCAGCGAGGGCGCTGCGATGAGTGTTTTCGATCTGCCCCGGCTGCACTTCGCCGGGAGCGCCGTCACCAAGCTGGCGACCGGGCCGCGCTGCGGACTGGCCGACCTGGCCACCCACACCGCCCTGACCGACCAGGGGCCCTTCGCGCCGGAGCGCTCCAGCGCCGAGTACCGGGCCTTCCTCCAGCGGCGCGGCCCGCGCTTCGGACGGGACGGACGCCCGTGTCCCGAGGGGGAGTTCAGCGCCGCCGCGGGCTGGAACTTCGACGGCAACGGGCACTGGTGGCTGGACGCCCGCGTGGTGGCCGTGGAGGGCCCGGACGGAACGCTGGGGACCACCGATCCGGTGGTGGGCCGCAGCGTGGACGTATGGGGCCACTTCAACGACTATCTGCGCACCACCGTCAACCGCGCCCGCGTCCTGGACGTGGACCCGGCCTCCCGCTGGACCATGGCGCTGATGGCCGGTCAGTTCTGCTTCGGCCGGCGCGGCCGCTCGCACGACGAGGGCTATATGCTCACCGGCGGCGTCACGGGGCTGCACCCGCCGCGCTGGGTCGACTTCGGGCGCATCCTGGACGTGGGCGACCACTGCCTGGCGCCGCAGCTGCGGTACTGCGCGGTGCACCAGTTCGTCGTCCCCGCGGACGCCTGGGACGGGCTCGCTGCGCAGGGCGCCGAGGGCCCTTCCGGCGGGCAGCCCCCGCAGGACGTGCACGGTCTGCACTGGCTGGCCGACGCGGAGCTCTCGCCCGCCGCCGTCGCGCTGCGGGCGGCGGTGGAGGACGGCGCGGACGGCCTGGTGGTCCAGTTCGCGCTGGACAACATGTCCACCCCGCTGGCCCCGGACCGGCCCAGCCACTGGCGGGTGCGCGGCACCGTCGCGCCCTGGCGGGCCGCGGAGCCGCGGACGTACCCGGCCGGGCGGCTGATGTCCCCGCGCGGCCCGCGGCGCGCGGGCACCGACACGCCGCTGCACCATCTGACCGTCCAGGTAGCGGGCGGGCAGGCGGTGTTCAACATGGTCTCGGCGGTGCCGCTGACCGCCCGGGCACGCCAGGCCGGGCCCGGGCCGCTGCACCGCCTGGGCCCGCCGCTGGACGCGGGCGACCTGGAACTGCGCACCGCGCGCTCGGACCTGCTCCTCGCCCGCCTCCCCGCCGACCGCTACCGCACCGAGGCGGCCGAGCTGACCTCGGGCATCGTCACCGTGCCCGCCGAACCCGGCTGGCAGCGGGCCGCGGACGAGGCGCTGGTCCTGACCGGGGCCGACCGCGGCCGCGGGGCGGGCCCTGCGGGACGCCGGGTCACCCTGCTCAGCGAGGAGGAACGCACCGTCCACGCCGACGAGCCGCTGCTGGTGCTGCACCACCCGGACCGCGCGCAGGGCGCCGACCACGCCGTTCAGGTGCCGCTGCGCGCCTTCGTGCGGGGCCGTCCCGCCGATCCGGGCCCGGTGTACGTACGGCAGTTCCACAACCCGCGCGCGCTGCCCGCCGACCCGGTGGCCGGCGGGCCCGACGCCCGCTGCGGGGACGCGGACATCCTGGGCCTGCGCGCGGGCGGCCCGCAGGACGGCGGCGAGTACGCCCGCGAGTGCGTGCTGCGCACCGATGAGAGCGGGCGGGCCGTGCTCACGCTGCGCGGCGCGCGGGCGGGCACCTGCCGGGCGCTGCTGACCTGCGACCCCGCGGACACCCCGGGCGCCGACCCCGGCGCCGCCGGATCGGCCTGGGCCGCGTACGACGACGAGGACGCGCTCGGCTACTGGGCGGGGGCGAGCTGGCTGGCCGTACGGGTCCTGCCCGACGACTGGCACCTGGACCGCATCCCGCGCGAGGAGGTGGACTTCGACCTGCTGCGGCGCGAGGTCTTCGCGTTCTACGAGCATCTGTCGTCCTTCATGACCTCGGAGGTCTTCAGCCTCGGCGACCGCTGCAAGGTGGAGACCTACGCCGATCTGATCTGGCAGATGTGCGATCCGCGCAACAAGGCCAAGACGTACTACATGCCGCCCACCCGCGATCTGTCCGACGCCAAGGCGCGGCTGCTGCTGGCGTATCTGCGCAACCGCCAGGCCCGCGTCCGCCCGCCGGTGGCCGCCCGGACACACGGTGTCCAGGGGCGGGCGATCACCACCAGGGGCGAGCTGTGGACGGCGCTGAAGCAGGCCGCCACGCTCGAACTGGCCGTGATGCTCCAGTACTTGTACGCGGCCTTCTCGCTGCCGACGCACGGCGCCGGGCGGGAGTACGTACGGCGCGGGCTGTGGACGCCGCGGCAGCTGGAGCTGGCCTGCGGGCAGGGCGGGGCGACGCTGGACGAGGGGATGCGCGGGTCGCTGCTGTCCGTGGCCCGCGAGGAAATGATCCACTTCCTGCTGGTGAACAACATCGTCATGGCGATGGGCGAGCCGTTCCACATCCCCGCCCTCGACTTCGGCACCGTCAACACCCTGCTGCCCGTGCCGCTGGACTTCGCGCTGGAGCCGCTGGGCATCGGCAGCGTCCAGCGCTACATCGCCATCGAGCAACCGGCCTCCCTCACCGAGGAGCTGACCCGCGAGGGGGCCTCGGACCAGAGCAGAGCCCGGCAGGTGGACGGCTTCTCCTGGGGCTCGGTCAGCGAGCTGTACGCGGGCATCCGCGAGGGGCTGCAGCGGGTCCCCGGCCTGTTCATGGTCGAGCCGGGGCGGGGCGGCGGCGAGCACCACCTGTTCATGAGGGAGTCCCTCAACACCGTCCACCCCGACTACCAGCTGGAGGTCGACGACCTCTCCAGCGCGCTGTTCGCCGTCGACTTCATCACCGAGCAGGGCGAGGGCGGAGCCCTGGGCCACCCGCCAGCGGACTCCGACCGCACCCACTTCCAGACGTTCCTGCACATCGGCGAACTGCTCACCACCGAGCGCGTCCCGGGGCCGTACGGGCGGCTGCTGCCGTGGAGCCCGGCCTACCCGGTGCTGCGCAACCCGACCCTGGGGGCGGGCGACGCCGCCAAGGACCCGGTCACGGACGCCGAGGCGCGCACCGTGGCCCTGCTCTTCAACCGTTCCTACTTCCTGATGCTCCAGATCATGGCGCAGCACTTCGGCGAGAGCCCGGACGGCAGTCTGCGCCGCTCGAAGCTGATGAACGCCTCGATCGACGTGATGACCGGCATCATGCGGCCGCTGGCCGAACTGCTGGTCACCCTCCCCTCGGGACGGCGCGGGCGCACCGCGGGCCCGACCTTCGAACTGGAGGTCGCGCCCAGCGCCAACTCCCGCCCGGATGTGGCCCGCAGGTCGCTGGCGCTGCGCTTCGAGCACCTGGCCGCGGCGGCCCGCAAGTGCGCCGTGGTCCCCGAGGTGGTTCCCGACATGATGGCGTTCTACGCCGACTTCTTCCGCCGTGCCGCGGAGGCGACATGACTCACACCGCTGCTCAACTCCCTTACGAGACCGATGTACTGATCGTGGGCGCGGGGCCCGTCGGCCTGGCCCTGGCGCTGGACCTCAGGAGCCGTGGCGTACGGTTCGTGATGGTGGAGGCCACCGACGGCGCCGTCGACCACCCCAAGGTGGGCACGGTCGGGCCGCGCTCGATGGAGCTGTTCCGGCGCTGGCGCGTGGCGGACCGCATCCGCGCGGCCGGCTGGCCCGAGGACCATCCGCTGGACGTGGTGTGGGTCACCGCGGTCGGCGGCCACGAGATCCACCGGCTGCGCTTCGGCACCACCGCCACCCGCCCCGCGCTGCCCTACACCCCCGAGGCGGAGCAGGTCTGTCCGCAGCACTGGCTGATCCCGCTGCTCGCCGACGAGGTCGGCCAGGCGCCGCACGGAACGCTGCGACGGCGCTGCCGGCTGGACGGCTTCTCCCAGCACACCGACCACGTCACGGCCGCGGTCACCGACCTGACCGACGGCAGTCACCACACCCTGCACGCGCGGTACTTGGTGGCCGCCGACGGAGCGGCCTCGCCGATCCGCAAGGCCTGCGGGATCGCGGCGCCCGCCCGCCACGAGACCC
Source organism: Streptomyces sp. UF-297 (assembly GCF_058245575.1). Taxonomy (NCBI): domain Bacteria; kingdom Bacillati; phylum Actinomycetota; class Actinomycetes; order Kitasatosporales; family Streptomycetaceae; genus Streptomyces; species Streptomyces sp. UF-297. Next base: position 34,074 of record NZ_JBSIBZ010000014.1, read on the forward strand.
GCGTCTTCCGCAACATCCTCTTCCGCGCCCCGCAGCTGCGCGACCGGCTGGGCAAACGCAACGCGCTGGTGTACTTCCTGACCCAGCCGCCCGCGCTGCGCTATCCGCTGCGGTCGATGGACGGCCAGGGGCTGTACCGGCTCACCGTCGGCGCGGGCGCCGGCGCCGAGGCCGCCGAGCAGGACGCGCTGGTCATGGTCCGCTCGGCGATCCGCTTCGACACCCCACTGCGCATCCTCTCCGAGAACGTCTGGCATCTGACCCACCGGGTCGCCGAGCGCTTCCGGCTCGGCCGCGTCCTGCTGGTCGGGGACGCCGCGCACACCCTGTCCCCCTCCGGCGGCTTCGGCATGAACACCGGCATCTGCGACGCCGCCGACCTGGGGTGGAAGCTCGCCGCCGAACTGGCGGGCTGGGGCGGCGCCGGCCTGCTGGACTCCTACGACACCGAGCGGCGCCCGGTGGCCGAGCGCAGCCTGGAGGAGGCCAACCGCAATCTGGTGCGCACGACCTCCCGCGAGCTGCCCAAGGAGATCCTGCTGGACTCCGCCGAGGGCGCGCGGGCCAGGGCGGCGCTGGCGAACCGGATGGAACACGGCGGTGTACGGCGCGAGTTCGAGGCACCGGACGTGCACTTCGGCTTCCGGTACGACTCGCCCCTGATCGTCCGCGGCGACGAGGAGGCGGACGCCCCCGGCGCGGCCGGTGAGGCGCCGGGCTGGCGGGACGCCCCGGTGCCCGGCGCGCGAGCCCCGCACGCCTGGCTGGGGTCCGGGCACTCCACCCTCGACCTGTTCGGCCGCGGCTTCAACCTGATGCGCTTCGCGGACTCCGAGCGGGTGGACGGCTGCGTACGGGCCTTCGTGGACCGGCGCATCCCCCTGGCCACGGGCCGCCTGCGCGAACCGGGGGCGGCCAGGCTCTACCAGTGGCCCTACGTCCTGGTACGGCCGGACGGCCATGTCGCCTGGCGCGGCAGCGAACTTCCGGACGATCCGGGTGAGTTGGCCGAAATCGTGCGAGGTGCCCGATGACCGCTGCCGGCAAGGAGCCGCCCATAGACCCGCCCCTGGGGCCGCTGCGCACCTCCGACATCCCCCTCGCCGACCCCTATCCGCACTACCGCCGCTACCGGGAGGCGGACCCGGTCCACTTCGTCCCGGCAGCGCAGAGCGGCACCGGGGACACGTACTACCTCTTCGCGTACGAGGACGTGACGCGGGTGCTCTCCAGCCGGCGCTTCGGCCGGGGCGCGGGCCTGCCGGAGGGCGGCGGCCCGCCGGCCCCCGTGCCACCGGGCTGCCCGAACCTGGCGCGGACGGTCACCAACTGGATGGTCTTCATGGACCCGCCGCAGCACACCCGGCTGCGGGCCCTGGTCGCGGGCGCGTTCTCGCCGCGCGTGGTGGAACAGCTGCGGTTGCGCATACAGAAGATCGCCGCCGATCTGGTCGGGGCGATGCGCGGCGCGCCGCTCGCCGACCTGGTGGACGCCTTCGCCGCGCCGCTGCCGGTGCTGGTCATCAGCGAACTGCTGGGCGTACCGGGCGAGCACCTGCGGTGGTTCCGCGCCCGGGCGGTGGACCTCCAGGGCGCCACCAGCTCCCGTGCCGCGCGCAGCCCCGGCGCCTTCGCCCTCGCGGACGCCGCGGCCCGGGACCTGGACGCGTACTTCCGCGACGAACTCGCGCGCCGCCGCGGCCGTCCCGATCAGGGCGGCGAGGATCTGATCGCGGCCCTGATGCGCGCGGGGGAAGACGAACACCCGCTCAGCGACGACGAGTTGGTGGGCACCTGCATCCACCTCCTGACGGCGGGCCACGAGACCACCACCAACCTGCTGGCCAAGGGCACCCTGGCGCTGCTGGCACACCCGGAGCAGCTCGCCGAGCTGCGGGAGCGGCCGGAGCTGCTGCCCGGCGCCGTGGAGGAGCTGGTCCGCTACGACTCACCGGTGCAGATGATCACTCGCCGGGCGTACGAGGACACCCCGTTCGGCGGGCGCACCGTCCCCGCCGGCGCCCGCACCACCCTCGTCCTGGGCTCCGCCAACCGCGACCCGGCCCGCTTCGACGATCCCGACCGGCTCGACATCCACCGCGACGCGCGCCGCCACTGCGGTTTCGGCGCCGGCGCGCACTACTGCGTCGGCGCCCCGCTGGCCCGGCTGGAGGCGGAGATCGGACTGGGTGAACTGCTGCGCGGCCTGCCGCGCCTGGCCCTGTCCGACGAGCCCGTCACCTACGCCCAGGACCTCGTCTTCCACGGCCCGTCGCGGCTGGTGCTCGCCACACAAGGGCGGTCGGGGGCCTGAGGACCGGCCTTCTGGCCCCGGCGCCCGGGCCCCGGGGCCCGGAAAAGTCCGTTGCGGGCCGCACCCCGGCCACCGGACAGTGGACCCATGACCACGCCCACCGCACCGCCGCCCGGCCTGACCGTGCGCCCCGCGACCCTCGACGACGCGGCGGCGGTGTGCGCGCTGCTCAACGAGGTAAACCTGCTGGAGATCGGCCGCGCCGACACCGATCTCACCACCGTACAGGCCGACTTGAAACACCCGGAGGTGGATCTGGAGCACGACTCCTGGCTGCTGTTCGACGGCTCCCGGCTGGTCGGTTACGGAATCCAGTGGGACGAGTCGGGCGCCGAGCGGCTCGACATGGAGCACTACGCCCTGCCCGACCAGCCGCACGGCGCCCAGCACCTGTTCGACCTGATGGAGGCCAGGGCGGCCGAGCGAGCGGCCGCCAACGGCGCGGCACGGGCCGTAGTGCACCTCCAGCTCACCGCCACACCGACGACGGACCTGACCGCCCTGCGCGGCCGGGGCTGGCGCCGGGTGCGCCGCTACTACGTGATGGACCGTCATCTCAGCCGCACCGGCGACCCCTTGCCCGCTCCCCCGCCCGGCGTGACCCTGCGCACCTGCCGGACCGAAGCGGACCGCCGACTCGCCCACGCGCTGCTCCAGGCCTCCTTCGCCGACCACTTCGACTTCCAGCCGCGGACGTACGAGCAGTGGCTGGACGACATCGACGCCGAGCGCGCCGACTGGTCACTGCTGTGGATCGCCCACGTCGACGGACTCGGCGACGTCGCCGCGCTGCGCACCGTCAACGACCGCGCCGCGATGGCCTGGATCAGCAGTCTCGGCGTCCTGGAGCGGGCCCGGCGCCACGGCCTGGGCGGCTACCTCCTGCGCCACGCCTTCGGGCACTACGCGGCGCTGGGCCGCGACCGGATCGGCCTCGGCGTGGACACCGACAACGGCAGCGGCGCACTGGCCCTGTACGAACGCCACGGCATGACGCTCGACTTCGGCATCGACACCTGGGAGGTGATCCTCCCGTGCGGCCAGGCCACTGCGCCCTCGTAGAGCAGCCGCGCTCCCTCCGCCTCACGCACCCGGCCCGTCCGCGCCCGGCTCGCCGGAGCTCAGCACGAACCATCGCGCGAAGTAGGCCTGGAGCGCGGTGAGCGCACCGCTGCCGCCCGCGTCCACCCGCAGACCGATGTGTCCGTCGGGGCGCACCAGCAGCAGGGCGGCCTTGGGCAGTCCGCTGCGCCAGGCACCCACGCCGTGCCCCGGCCCCGGCGCCACCCGGAACACTCCCACCGGCACCGCGTAGCGGCTCGTCAGTTCCGCGAACTCGGCGTCTCCCAGGCCTGCTTCAGGGAGCACCAGCAGCGTCCAGCGCTGGTAGGACAGCAGGTCGTGCAGCCCGCGGCGGCGCCCGCCGGCCACGATCACCGGCAGGTCCGGCAGGCGGTCACCGGCCCGCAGCCAGTGGCGCAGCCGGCTGCCACCGCGCACCCACCGGCTCAGCTCGCTGGCCCGGTGGTCCCGCGCGAAGTCGCTCAGCGCGATCCGCGCCCGCCGCCCGGCCCGCTCACTGGCCAGCACGGCCGGGCCCAGCACCCGCATCGCCGCCAAGGTGACCCGGGTGGGCGGGAGTTCCAGCACGTTGTGCCGCATGTCCCGCATGACGTGCTGCGCCGTGCGGCGCTGCTCGCGGGAGTAGGTGTCCAGCAGCTCCGGCACGGCCCAGCCGCGGTGGACGGCGGCCAGCTTCCAGCCCAGGTTGTGGGCGCCGCGCAGCCCGGTGTTCAGCCCGTGCCCGCCGATCGGGGCCCACAGGTGTCCGCTGTCGCCCGCCAGCATCGCCCGCCCCCGCCGCAGCGTGCCCGCCACGCGGTCGTGGAAGCGCGCGCGGTTGGTCCACAGCGGCTCGGTGGCCGTCAGCCGCATGTCCGGGTCGTGCGCCGCGCGCGCCACCAGTTCGCGCATCTCCTCGACGCCCGGCGGCTTCTCGACGCCGGGGTCGGGGTCCGTGCAGAAGCTGAAGAAGCGGTAGCCGCCGCGGGGCAGCGGACTGGCGATCTGGCTCACGCCCTGCTCCAGGAAGAAGTACGTCAGGTCCGTGGCGTACCGGAAGCGCCAGTCGGGCTCGGCGTTGAGCTGCACCGCCTGGAGGTTGGGCCGCCGCTCGCCCTCGAAGGGGATGTCCAGGGTCTTGCGTACGATGCTGTGCGCCCCCTCGCACCCCACCAACCACCGGCACACCAGGGCCTGTTCCGCACCCTCGGGACCCTTGAGGTCCACCTCGACCCGGTCCGTGTGCACCCGCACCGCGACGGCCTCGGTGCGCCAGCGGACGTCCTCGCCCAGCTCGCGCAGGCGGTCCCCCAGCAGCTGCTCGATGTCGTCCTGCTCGATGGACAGCGGCCTGGCGAACGCCGAGCCCGGCACGGTCATCTCGTGCCGCCCGACCCGCCGCCCCTGTACGTAGATGTCGGCCTGCCTCAGCGCGAGCCCGCCGTCCAGGAATCTGTCCACGCACCCCAGATCCCGCAGCACTTCCAGCGCCCGCTGCCAGATCACACAGGCGCGCGCCTCGCGCTTGGCGCTGGACTCCTTCTCCACGACCACCGCGCGCACGCCGTACTGGCGCAGCGCCACGGCCAGGGCCAGCCCGGTCGGCCCGGCCCCGATGACCAGGACATCGCAGTCCCGGTCCGCCCCACCCTCATGCCCCTGGGAACCGGCATCCACCGGAACCTCCCGTCACCGCACCCCTGACAAGGACCGTACGCCGAACACCGCGGGCCGTTCGCCTCAAGTATCGGCGCTGCCCGGTCCGGGCTCAACAGGCGGTCGGTACCGCTGTGTTGCGCACCGGCGGCGCTGCTCACATCAGGAGTTCGCCCACCGGGACGACAGGGGCGGGAGCCGCCGGGAGGGACACCACCATGGTCAGTCCGCCGCCGGGGGTGTCCTCGGTGGTGAGGGTGCCGCCCATGGCTTCGGTCAGGCCCCGGGAGAGGGCCAGGCCCAGGCCGAGGCCGGTGGTGTTGTCGGTGTCGCCCAGGCGCTGGAAGGGGGCGAAGGCCCGTTCGCGGTCGGCGAGTTGCATGCCGGGGCCGCGGTCGATGACGCGCAGTTCGACGCGGGCGGCCAGCACGCTGGCGGCGACGGTGACCGGGCGGTCCGGGGGCGAGTGACGGGTGGCGTTGGCGACGAGGTTGGCGATGACGCGTTCCAGCAGCGGCGGGTCGGCCAGGACGTCGGGGGCCTCGGCCAGGTCCTGGACGGCGATGCGTACGGGGGTCTCGGGGAGGGTGTCCAGGGCCGGCGGCAGCACCTCGCCCAGGGAGGTGGGCTGCAGGCGCAGGCTGAGCGCGCCGGCCCTGAGGCGGCTCATGTCCAGGAGGTTGTCGACCAGGCGGCTGAGTTTGGCCAGCGATTCCTCGGCGGTGGCCAGGAGTTCCTCCCGGTCCTCCTCGGTGAAGTGGACATCGCGGCTGCGCAGCGAGCTGACGGCGGCCCAGCCGCTGGCGAGCGGGGTGCGCAGGTCGTGGCTGACGGCGGCGAGCAGGGCGCTGCGCATCCGGTCGGCGGCCTTGACCGGCTCGATCTCGGCGGCGGCCTCGGCGAGCCGGGCGCGCTCGGCAGCGGCGGCCAGATGGGCTGCGAAGGCGGTGAGCATCCGGCGCTCGGAGGCGGCCAGCCCGCGCCCGCGCAGCACCAGCTCGGCGTCCTCGCCCACGGGCACCCGCGTCTCCTGGCCGGGCTCGGCCATGGGCGCCCGCGCCTCGTGGCCGTCCTCGCCCGCGGGTACCCGCGCCCTCTCGCCCGGCTCGGTGCTCTCGGGCGGCGCCGGGTCGCGTTCGCCGTCGCGGGTACGGGGCAGCAGCTCCACCGAGTCCATGCCGAAGGTCTCGCGGGTGCGGTCCAGGAGTACGGGCACCGCCTGCTCGCCCCGTAGCACTCCCCCGGCCAGCGAGGACAGTATTTCCGCCTCGGCGGTGGCGTGCGCGGCCCTGCGGGCCAGCCGCAGCGTGCGGTCCACCACGGCGGCGACGGTGACCGCCACGGCCGCGAAGGCGGCGTGCACCACGATGTAGTCGGCGTGCACGAGGCTGAACTGCTCGATGGGCGGGACGAAGTAGTAGTTCAGCAGGAGGGAGGCGGTGGCGGAGGCGAGCAGCGCGGACAGGACGCCGCCGATGCAGGCGACCCCGACCACGGTCACCAGGAAGATCAGCAGTTCGCTGGTGAGATTGAGGTCCAGGGGGCCGGAGACGGCGCGCAGCAGCATCGTCAGCACCACGGGCAGCACCAGCCCCGCCACCGGGCCCGCGATGCGGCGGGCCATCGGCAGGCCGCCGCCGGGCGCGGGCAGCGTCCGGCCCCGGCCCGCCTGTTCGTGCGTGACCATGTGGACATCGATGTCACCGGAGAGCGCGACCATGGTCTCGCCCACGCCGTTGGGGGTGAACAGCCGCGGCAGCCTCCTGCGGCGGCTGACGCCGACGACGAGCTGGGTGGCGTTCTCGGCACGCGCGAACTCCAGCAGGGCGGTGGGGACTTCGTCGCCCACCACGAAGTGGTAGCTGCCCCCCAGGCTCTCCACCAGCCGGCGCTGCTCGGCCAGCACGGCGGGCGAGGTGCCCGGCTGCCCGTGGCTGCGGGTGACGTGCACGGCCAGCAGGTCGCCCCCGGCGGAGCGGGCGGCGATCCGCGCGGCGCGCCGGATCAGCGTCTCGCCCTCGGGGCCGCCGGTGATCCCCACCACGACCCGTTCCCTGGTCTCCCAGACCCGCCCTATGCCGTGCTCGGCACGGTATCGCTGGAGGCCCTCGTCCACCCGCCCGGCCACCCACAGCAGCGCCAGCTCGCGCAGCGCGGTGAGATTGCCGATCCGGAAGTAGTGCGAGAGCGCGGCGTCGATCTTCTCGGGGGCGTAGATGTTGCCGTGCGCCATCCGGCGGCGCAGCCCCTCCGGGGGCAGGTCGACCAGCTCGATCTGCTGGGCGCGGCGCACCACTTCGTCCGGTACGGTCTCCCGCTGCGGAACACCGGTGATCTTCTCCACCACGTCGTTGAGGGATTCCAGGTGCTGGATGTTGACGGTGGTGACGACGTCGATACCGGCGGCGAGCAGCTCCTCTATGTCCTGCCAGCGCCGCTCGTGACGGCCGCCGGGCGCGTTGGCGTGCGCCAGCTCGTCGATCAGTACGACGTCGGGGCGGCGCGCCAGTACGGCGTCGAGGTCGAGGTCGGCGTCGAGGTCCGGTTCGGCGTCACCGCCGTCGCGGGCCGCGCCTTCGGGGAAGGGCGCCCCGCCGGGGCAGGCCGTACCGCCGGAGGAGGGCGTGCCCCCGAAGGCGTGACCTCCTCCGGAGCAGGCCGTGCCGCCGTACGACGACGTACCACCGGGCCGTACCGGCCGCGGGGCCGCGACGATGCGCGGCGCGAGCGCGGGCAGCCCGTGCAGCAGCGCCTCGGTGTGCGGGCGGCCGTGGCACTCGGCCAGGCCCACCACCACGTCCGTGCCGCGCCGGGCCCTGCGGCGCCCCTCGTCCAGCATCCGGTAGGTCTTGCCGACGCCGGGGGCCGCGCCGAGGAAGACCTTGAGCCTTCCCGGGCCGGGGCGTACGGGCCGTGCGGCGGCAGCGTCAGGGGCCCGTCGGCCGGTCGGTGGGCCAGACGGATCGCCGTGCGGACGGCTGCCCTGCGCCATGGTCGGTTCGCTCCCTCTCAGGACTACGGCACGCCGTGCGGGGGGGGGGGGGGGGGGGGAGCTCGCGCCGCCGGACGGAGTGAGGTGTTTCCACAGTCATCGTCACCGCAAAGCGGCCGGATCGCGGCTGTGCGCTGCGACGTTGACACGATCCTTACCCGCAGCGGCCCGTCGCAGGGGGTCTGTGGCTCTGTGGTGGCCGGTTCTGCTCTGGAACACTGGCCGGTGTCCGATCGAAGGAGCGCGCATGTCGGTGGACCTCCGCAAAGTGGCACGGCTGACCCGGCGCCGCCGCCGGGTCGACCTGAGCCACCCGGCCCGGTCCCCGCTCGGCTCGTCGGTCGTCAACTGCGTGGCCTACCGCGAGGGCGTACGGCAGCGCGGCAGGCCCTCCGTCGAAGAGGCGCTGGCCGGCACCCGCAAGGCCGACGGCGCTGCGGGCGGCCACGGCTTCGTGTGGATCGGGCTGCACGAGCCGCGGGAGCGGGAGTTCTCCGGCATCGCCGAGCTGTTCGGGCTGCATCCGCTGGCCGTCGAGGACGCCGTGCACGCCCATCAGCGGCCCAAGCTGGACCAGTACGGCGACACGCTCTTCGCGGTCTTCAAGACCGTGCGCTACGTCGATCACGAGGAGCTGACGGCGACGAGCGAGGTGGTGGACACCGGAGAGATCATGGTCTTCGCCGGGCCGGACTTCGTGGTGACGGTGCGCCACGGCCCGCACGGCTCACTCGGCCCGCTGCGCGAGGAACTCGAAGCCGCGCCCGAGCAGTTGGCCAAGGGGCCCGCCGCGGTGCTGCACGCCATCGCGGACCATGTCGTGGACGACCACCTGGCGGTCGCCGAGCGCTTTCAGAACGACATGGACCAGGTCGAGACCGAGGTCTTCGCGGCGTCCGCGGCGCGCGGCGCCGACCCGGGCCGCATCTACCAGCTCAAGCGCGAGCTGCTGGAGCTGAAGCGGGCTGCGGTGCCGCTGGGCCGCCCGCTGCAGACGCTGTCCACCCAGCCGCTGCGCCTGGTGGACGCCGAGACCCGGAAGTACTTCCGGGACGTGGCCGACCACCAGGCCCGCGTCGCCGAACTGATCGCCGGCTTCGACGACCTGCTCAACTCCATCCTCCAGGCCAACCTGGCGCAGGTCACCGTGGCCCAGAACGAGGACATGCGCAGGATCAGCGCCTGGGTCGCGATCATCGCGATCCCCACCATGTTCTGCGGCATCTACGGCATGAACTTCGATCACATGCCCGAACTGCGCTGGACCTTCGGCTATCCCCTGCTCCTGTCCCTGATCGCCACGCTCTGCTTCGCCACGCACCGCGGGTTCCGGCGCAACGGGTGGCTGTGACGTACGGGGGCGGGGGCAGGGCGGGCGGCTGTCTCGTACGGAGACGAGGCGCCGGGGCGTACGGACGCACGAACGGCGAGGGGAGAGGGACCGGATGGAACACCCAGAACTCCAGCGGCGGTTCGCGGCGCTGACCACGGCGCATCTGGCGGACGCGTGCCTGCGCGCGCGGGTGCCGGTGCGCTGCGCACCCGCGCCGCTGCACGCCGTGGTGCCGGGGGCCCGCCTGGCCGGGCGGGTCTGCCCCGCCCGGCACGCCGGCAGCGTCGATGTCTTCCTGGAGGCCTTCGAGACGGCGGCCGACGGCGATGTGCTGGTGGCCGACAACGGCGGGCGGCTGGACGAGGCGTGCGTCGGCGACCTGGTGGTCCTGGAGGCGCGGGCCGCCGGGCTGGCGGGGGTCGTGATCTGGGGGCTGCACCGCGACACGGCCGACATCCGGGCGATCGGCCTGCCCGTCTTCAGCCTGGGGGCGATCGCGACCGGGCCGCCGAGCCCGGGCACCCGCGCCGAGGACGCGCTCCGGTCCGCGGTGGTCGGGCCCTGGACGGTGGACCGTAGAGACCTGGCCCTGGGCGACGAGGACGGGGTGCTGTTCGTCCCGGCCGACCGCGCCGCGGACCTCTTCGCGCTCGCGGAGTCGATCCGGGACACCGAACGCCGCCAGGCCGACCGGATCCGGTCCGGTGAATCCCTGCGCGGCCAGCTGCACTTCGCCGCCTACCTGCGGCGCCGCCGCGAGTCGCCCGGTCTCACCTTCCGCGAGCATCTGCGGTCGGTGGGCGGGGCGATCGAGGAGTGACCCAGCGGGGTGCCCCGCCACCGTCGGACGGTGGCGGGGCGGCGAAGGGGGTGGGGCGGCAAAGGGGGCGAGGGTCGCTCAGAACGTCAGGAAGACGGCGTCGATGTAGCCGCTGTCGTTGGTGCTGACATCCGTGGCGCGCAGCTTCCAAGTGCCGTTGGCGGGAACCTCCGAGGCGTTGACGGTGTACTGCTGGTGAATGAGGTCGGCGCTGTCGTCCGGGGCGGGGTTCTGGAGGCGGTAGGCCCGGCCGCCGGGAGCGATCAGATCGAGCTGGAGGTCACCGCGCCATGGGTGATGGATGTCGACGTACACCTTCAGGGCGGCCGGGGCGTTGCCGCTCAGCCCGCTCACCTCCACCGCGGCCTCGGCCTGCCCCGGGGAGGGGATGGATGTGCGCCCCTCGAAGTGGAAGGTGCGGCCGTCCTCGGGGCCGTAGTTGCGCAGATCGTCGCCGGTGTAGCGGCGCACGCCGCCGCGTTCGGCGCCGCCGCCGTAGGCCGAGTTGCCCTCGAAGTAGTTCCAGCCGCCGATGACCTTGCCCGCCATGGGGACGAAGGAGCCGCCCTTCTTGACCGCGAAGTGCACATGGTTGCTGCCTGCCGAACCCCCGCAGGGGATACGGGTGCTGGTCAGTCCGAGGTAGTCGCCGAGCCCGACCGGGTCGCCGTCCGGCTTGATCTCGTTGAGGAGGTGGTAGTACTCCGTGGTCCATCCGTTGTCGTGGATGACGCGGATGTGCCCGCCGCTGCCGCAGATCCAGTACGCACGGCCGCTCTGGGCCGACAGCACCTGCCGGTTGGCCTCGCGGCTGTCCAGGTCGATGGAGCTCCAGGGGCGGGGCTGGCCGCTCCACCCGTGCAGACCACCGATGATCTTCCAGGTCCGCCCGGCGGAGTAGGGCAGTGACAGGCCGGTCTTCTCCCGCGCGCCCTGCCGCGCGCGGGCGGCGTGGGCCGCGCTCGCAGCGTCGGCCGCACCCGCAGCGTTCGCCGCATTCGCAGCGTTGGCCGCGAAGGTCCGCTTCTCCCCCGCGCTGATCACGGACTCCGGAGCGCGCCGCACCAGCGCGGCGAATTCCGGCCCGGCGTCCAGGGCCGTACGCCAGCCCTGCGCGGTCCGCGCGGCCAGGAACAGCCAGCCCTGCGGATAGGCCCCCTCCTCCCGCGGCGCCTTGACGACGGCCGAGCCGAACGCCCAGCCCCCGCGTCTTCGCTGGACGTTGACCTCCGTACCGGCATTGCGCCGCACCAGCGGCGAGCCCTCGGCGCGGGCCTGCCGGAGCATCGCGGCGGTGACGGCGCCCTCCAGCGTTCCGGGCGAGGCGGGGCCCGCGGCGACGGCCGGCGCTCCGGCCAGGACGAGGGTGAGCCCGATCAGAACCGCGACTGGACGCATTCGACGTAAGCGCATGGGTCGTCCCTCTCCGTTCGGTGATTGCCATGTTCGCGTCAATCATCCGTCAGGTACGTACCAACCGCGCAAGACGTGGGACACCTTTTCCCACCACCGGTCAGGGAGGGCAGGGCAGGCAGAGAGCGCAGGGCAGGCAGGGCAGGCAGGGCAGGCAGGGCAGGCAGGGCAGGCAGGGCAGGCAGAGAAGGAACAGCACAGCTCTCCCACCGGCCCGCGGGTTCATGACCGCACTCCCGGCGGAGCACTCAGCGCGGTCCCGTGCGCCCCCGGCTCAGGTGGCGGACGGTGCAGGGGCCCGTCTCGCGGGGCAGGGCGAAGGCGCCGGTGACCGGGCCGTGCTGCCAGCCGTCGAGGCGGAACCGGCCCCAGACGCCGCCCGGTTCACCGTCGGCACAGGTCAGGTCGGCGGCGGACAGCTCGTTCCGGGTGAGCGAACCGGCCTTGATCAGCGCCTCCTTGCGCACCCACAGGGACAGGAAGGCGGCGCGGGGGTCCTGGGCGGCGCGGATCCAGCGCAGTTCGCGCGGCGCGAGGACGCACTCGGCGAGCGCGGCCGAGTAGGGGGCCGCGCTGGTCTCGATGTCGACGCCCAGCCTGCCCGTCCCGGCCAGCGCGGCGACCTGGCCGCGGGTGTGCGACCAGCTCACCGCGAGCCAGGGGGCCTCCACCACCCGCGGCCTGCCGTGCGCGCCGCCGCACCGGGAGCAGCACTGGGCCAGGGTGACCTCGGCCGCAGCGGCGCCCAGCAGGTCGGCGACGGTCGTACGGGCCAGCAGGTGGGCCGCGACGAAGCTCTCGCGGTCGGCGGCGGCCCGGAAGCGGGCGGCGCGCTCCCGCTCAGGGCCGGTGAGCAGCGCGTACGGGTCGCCGAAGCGCGCCAGCACGTCGTCCGAACGGGCCGTGAGGAGAAGGGAGTTCACGGCCCGTCGGACGCTTTCCGTGCGCTCACAGCAGCAGCCCGCCGGCCACTTCGATGACCTGCCCGGTGATGTAGCGGGCCCGGTCCGAGGCCAGGAAGCACACCACGTGGGCGACGTCCTCGACGCTGCCCAGCCGGTGCCCCGGGATCAGCGCCTTGACGTGCGCGAGGCGTTCCTCGGGGATGCCGGCGGTCATATCGGTCGCGATGAGACCGGGGGCGACGGCGTTGACCGTGACGCCGAACTCGCCGATCTCCTTGGCCAGCGCCTTGGTGAAGCCGATGATCCCGGCCTTGGACGCGGCGTAGCTGGTCTGGCCGGGCGCCCCGTGGACGCCGACCGCCGAGGTGATGTTGACGATCGCCCCGCTGCGGCGCTTGACCAGCGGCAGCACCAGCGGCTTGGTGACATTGAACATGCTGCCGAGGTTGGTCTCGATCACCTCGTCCCAGTCCTCGCGGCGCATCCGGGCGAAGGTGCCGTCCCGGGCGACGCCCGCGTTGTTGACGATCACGTCCACATTGCCCAGGCTCTCCAGCGCGGCGGCCGCGAACTCCTCGACGCCCGCCGTGTCGGAGACCTGCGCGTGCAGCGCGGTGCACTGCTGCTGCGGGTGCGCGGCGCGCATCTGCGTACACAGGTCGCGGGCCCGCTCGGCGTTGCGGTGGTAGCTGAAGGCCACATCGGCGCCCTGGGCCAGCGCCAGGCGCACCACGCCTTCGCCGATGCCGCGCGAGCCGCCGGTGACCACGAACCGCTTTCCCGCCAGCAGGCCGCCGCTCGGCGCCGTCTGTCCGGCTCCGGGCGCGGCGGCGGGCCCGGCCGACCCGTCGACCGCGGCGGGCACCGATGTCGTCCCGGTGCCCCTCACCCGACGGCCCGGCCCGTGTTCGCGCCGCCCTCGGCGGGAGCCACGACGGGCGGTGCGACCGGTACAGGCGCGCTGCCCGCCCTGGCGCGCTTCTTGCTGCTCGCCTCGCGCTCGCGCAGTGTGCGGTAGCGCTCCTCGGCCAGCAGCGCCTGGATCATCGGCGTGTAGAACGGCCCGTCACCGGTCAGCCGGATCTTCTTTGGGGTGATCTCGGCGAAGCCGCGCTCGGCCAGGGCGTCCCAGACAGTGGTGAATTCCTCGTACACATCCACGCCGAACGCCTCGCGGTAGGCGGTGCGCTCCACTTCGAGGCCGAAGAGATTGCGGAAGAGCATCGCCAGACGCCAGTCCTGCGGCGCGTGCCTGAAGCCGCGCTCGACCGGGAATTCACCGGCGTCGACGGAGTCCTTGTAGCGGCGCAGGCTGTGGTGGTTGATGTACGACCACGAGCGGCCCGGTTCCAGCATCGAGTCGCCGAAGAAATTGATCGCGGCATAGCCGAGCCCGACGGTGTCCATGTTGTCGAACCAGCGGGTCACGCCCTCCTCGTAATTGCGGCCGACCGGATCTCCGGGCTTGCGGAAGTTGTACGCGGTGATCTGCTCGTACCCGTGGTCGGTGAGGAAGTCGCGGGAGGCCCGGTACATCTCCAGATTGCTCAGGGTGCTGGGCAGTTCGTGGTAGCGGTTGAGCGCGAAATCGGTCGGACCGCCCACGTTCAGCTCGTAGTGCGTGATGTCGTGCACGTCCCAGGAGATGAGGGTCTGCAGGTCCTCCAGCATGGTGGAGACGGTCTGCTGGGGCCAGCCGAAGATGAGGTCGACATTGGCCGCCAGGCCCAGTTCGCGCGCCCACTGAAGGCTCTGGACGACGTGTTTGGTGGTCTGTTTGCGGCCGCTGAGGCTGTTCAGCCGCTCGTTGATCTGCTGCACACCCATGCTGATCCGGTTCATTCCCGCATCGCGGATCGCCGTCATCTTCTCCAGGGAGAAGAGCTGCGGTATTCCTTCGAGGGTGATGTCGACCTGGGGTGCGACGGCCGGGAAGAGGTGGCGCACCATGTCCATCAGCTTGTGGTACAGCGGTTCCTTGTAGAGGTTGGAGGTGCCGCCGCCGAAATACACGGCGCCCAGGGTCGCGCCGGACAGCGCCTCCCGGTACATCTCCGCCTCGCGCTCCACATAGGTGTAGTAGTTCTCCAGGGCCGCGTTCCCCTGGAACTCCTCCACCGGGAAAAGACAGTAGCCGCACTTTCCGGGGTCCGTCTTGATGCAGTACGGCACTCCGACGTAGAGATTCACGAACGAGGCCTTGTCCGCCTCGCGGATCCGCCGCCGGTCCTCGGCGACCTCCTCGACGGGTACGGACAGCTCGCTCCAGTAGCGCGGCGAGGGAAAGCCGTGCTGGATCTTGTTGACCTGTCGTTTGTCGAGGTGCGTGTCGATGTAGTGATGGACGAAGTCGGCGTCTAGCACGGTGGGAGCACTCCCCTCCGGGAGGTTCTGGGCGGTCAGCAGGACCGGCCCGCCGGGGCGCGTGGCCCGGCGGGCACGGTCGCGGATCGGCGTTACGGGGCCGGTTCGGCTCTGCGGTCCGGTGCGGCGGGCGCCGCGGCGGCCGGGCCGAGGTCGAGCACCCGGTCCAGGAGATAGCCGGCGAGGTCCTCGACGCTCTGGTAGTCCAGCGCCTCCATGGCCTCGAAGCGGAAGTCGAGCTTTTCCTGGATGCGGCGCTGGAGTTCGGTGACCATCAGGGAGTCCAGGCCGATCTCCAGCAGCGCGGTCGAGGCGTCGAGGTCGTCGATGTCCAGGTCCAGCGCGTCCGCCGCCTGTCCGAGCGTGTCGCGGATCTCCCCGGCGATCCACTCGGTGACCACGGTCAGCCGCTCCTGGCGCGAGAGCGGGGTCAGCCGCTCCAGGAGCTGCTTGCGCTCGTCGCCCAGGCGGCGGCGTACGCCCTGCGCGGGCGGGGCGGTGGCCTGGCCCGCGGCGGACAGGGAGGCGGTGTAGCGCAGTTCGAGGCCGTCGATGCCGGCGATCAGGGCGCCCTGGTCGTCGGTGATCCTCAAGGTGGCGACGGCCGCGGTACGGCTGTCGTTGGTCCGTACCCGCACATGGCTCCAGACCTGCGCGGGGAAGGGCCCGTTGAGGGTGAGCCGGCGGATCGAGACCGGGATGTACGCCCCTTCCAGCGCCTGCGAGGAGAGCGTGGACAGGGCGCCCGCCGTGACGTGCAGCGCGCCGTCGAGCATGGTCGTCAGCCGGAACTCGTGGTCCTCGCCGGGCGCCCCGTCGGGTGCGGCGGCGATCCGGCCGAGCGCCTCGCCCTGCCCGTCCCCGCCGAGCCACAGCTCCCGTACGGTGGAGAACCCGGCCCCGTACTCCAGCCCCATCTTGCGCAGTTCGCCGTAGAAGCGGGCGGGGGCCAGGGCGGCGGGCATCTCCGCGCGCAGCGCCTCGGGCAGGACGGGGTCCTGGCTCGCGGCGCCGGGCGGGGCGGTGGCCGGTGCGACGGTGCCGCGGCAGTACTCCACCGGCCCCTCGCCGCCACCGGTGATCGCGAACCGGCGGTGGCCGTCGCCCAGCGGTCCGCCGCCGGCCAGCGTGGTACGGATGTCCGTCGTCCTGCCGGGCACCAGGATCAGCGGGCGGGCGAAGTCGACGTCGTGCAGCGCCACCGCTCCCGGCTCGCCGCCCTGGGCCGCGGCGTACGCGCGCACCGCGATCTCCAGGTATCCGGTGGCGGGGAAGACGGTGGTGCCCAGGATGCGGTGGTCCGTCCACGGCATCGCCGCGGTCAGCGCCGACTCCTGGACCGTCGGCCCGTCCGCTCCGTCACTCAACTGTCCCTCGGACGGCTGGTGTTCGTCGCGTACCGGTGCCGGGCTGTACGGCGCGCCGGAGTCCGGAGTGATCCAGTAGCGGTCCCGCCTGAAGGGGTAGAGCGGCGCGGGGATCCGCCGGTAGTGCGGGGCGGTGAACAGCCGCGGCAGCGCGACGGGGGCGCCGGTGACGAAGAGCGCGCCGGCGGCGGTGAGCAGATGCCGGATGTCCTCGCCGTCGCGGTGCAGCGTCGGGATCAGCTTGGCGTCGGTGACGCCGAACGCCCCCGCGATGGCGGGCGAGAGCGCGGGGTGCGGGCCGACCTCGACGATCGCCGCGCAGCCCGTCTCGATCACCGTGCGCATCCCGGCGTGGAAGAGGACCGGCTGCCGGGCGTGGGTGCTCCAGTACTCCGGCCCCTCGGTGCCGGTCATGGCCTGTCCGGTGACGTTGGAGATGACGGGCAGCGTCGGCCGGCCCAGGCGGAAGGTGGCCGCGCACTTCTCCAGTTCGGCCAGCACGGGGTCCATCAGCGGCGAGTGGAAGGCGTGCGAGACCTTCAGCTCCGTGGTGCGCACGCCGCTCTCCTCGGCGAGCCGTGCGATCTCCTCGACGGCCCCGGCCGCGCCCGACACCACCAGGCTGCGCGGGCCGTTGACCGCGGCGAGGGCCACGTCGGACTCCTTGCCCGCCAGCCACCGCGCCACCACGTCCTGCCCGGCGGCCACCGCCAGCATCTTTCCGCCGTTTGGGAGTTCACCCATCAGACGGCCGCGCAGCACGGTGAAGCGCGCGGCGTCCTCCAGGGTGAGCAGCCCGCCGACGCAGGCGGCGACGATCTCCCCGACGCTGTGCCCGATCGCGACGGCGGGCCGGATGCCCCAGGAGCGGAGCAGTTCGGCGAGCGCGTACTCGACGGCGAAGAGCGCGGGCTGGGCGCGGTGGGTGCCGGTCAGCGCCTGCGGCGCGTCCTCCCCGAAGAGCATGGTGCGCAGCGGGACGTCCAGACCCTCGTCCATGATCTCCGCGCACCGGCCGATCGCCTCCGCGAACACTGGTTCCCACTCGTGGAGTTGACGTGCCATCAGGGGATACTGCGCGCCCTGGCCGGTGAAGACGAAGGCGGCCCTGGCCTTCTTGCGCGCGCGCCCTTCGGCGACCGAGGCGGGGCTGCGGCGGGTGCGCCACAGGCGCAGGCTGCCTGCGACCTCGGCGCCGGTGGCGCCCGTCACGGCGAGCCGGTGGCGCAGCGGCACCCGGCCGGTGGCGGCGGTGTACGCCGCGTCCGCGAGGGGGTCCCGCGCGGGGCCGCCGTCGCGGTGCGACCGGTCCGGCCCGCCCGTACGGTCGGCGTGGTCCGTACGGGTCAGGAAGCCCGCCCAGCGCTCGGCGGCCTCCTCCAGGCTCTCCGCCGACTTCGCGGAGAGCACCAACAGCTCGTACGGGCGCGCCCTTTGGACGGGGACGGGCGCCGGGCGGGGCGCCTCGCGCAGGATGGCGTGCGCGTTGGTGCCGCTGTAGCCGAAGGAGTTCACGCCCGCCATCCGGGCCTGGTCCGCGCGCGGCCAGGCCACGCGCGAGGACGGCACCTCGACGAGCGCCTCGCCCAGATCGATCTTCGGGTTGAGCTTGTCCATGTGGACGCTGGGGAAGATCACTTCCCGGTCCAGCGACAGTGCGGCCTTCACCAGCCCGAGCAGGCCGGCCCCGGCCTCGATGTGACCGAAATTGCTCTTGGCCGATCCGACGTACAGCGGCTGCGCCGGCGGCCGGCTGTGGCCGTAGACCCGGGCGATGGCGCTCATCTCGATGGGGTCGCCGATGGGCGTGCCGGTGCCGTGCGCCTCCACGTACCCCACCCGGGCCGGGTCGGCGCCGACGCGGGCCAGCGCGGCACGGATGACCTGCTCCTGGGTACGGCCGTTGGGCGCGGTCAGCGCGGGGGTGCGCCCGTCGTGGTTGATCGCGGTGCCCACGACGCTGGCGAGTACGGGGTCGCCGCGCTCCAGCGCCAGGGACTCGCGCCGCAGCAGCACCGCCACACAGCCCTCGCTGCGTACGTAGCCGTCGGCCGCCGCGTCGAAGGCGCGGCACTGTCCGGCGCGGGAGAGCAGGCCGAGTTTGGAGAAGGCGATATGAATTCCGGGATTCAGGATCAGATTGATCCCGGCGACCACCGCCGTGTCGCACTCGCCGGACAGAATGCTCTGCCGGGCGAGATGGACGGCGACCAGCGCGCCGGAACAGGCGGTGTCCAGTGCGAAACAGGGGCCTTCGAAGCCCAGGAAATGCGCGATCCGGCCGACACTGATGCTTGTCGCATCGCCCATCGCGTCGTAGGGGGTGATACCGGCGGGCCCCTGGTAACTGTTCTTCAGCATCGAGTAGTTGTTGGTGTTCATCGATGCCAGGAACACACCGGTGCTGGTTCCCTTCAGTTCTTCGGGATTCTGCCCGCCGTTCTCCAGGGCGTGCCACACGGTCTCCAGCAGCAGCCGCTGCTGCGGGTCCATACGGGCCGCCTCGGTGTCCGAGATCCCGAAGAACGCCGCGTCGAAGCGGTCGACGTCGCTGACGAAGCCGCCGTGCCGGACATAGGTCCGGCCCGGCCGCAGCGGGTCGGGATCGTAGTACTCCTCGGCGTCCCAGCGGTCGGGCGGAATCAGCGAGATACAGTCGCGGCCGTCCCGGAATGTGGCGAACAGATCGTCCACAGTGGCCACTTCGCCGGGAAGTACACAACCGACGCCGACAATCGCGATAGGTTCGGCTTCCACTGCCGTCGTCTCCTTCGGCGTGCTCAGGACGTGACGCTATAAACAGCGTCAGTGGTGGTTGCTTTCGCACAACCGGGCCGCCGTGGTCCCATATCGCAGAATTGCGGAAGTTGACGTCTCTGACGTACTGGAAGACTTTCGGTGTAGCCAACGCCGCGGCGCCCGAATATCTGTTCCTGATGCAACTGGACACGACCATACAACCAGCGGGCGGGGTGTCAAGTGGAGGTTTGCCACCCGCAATGGGCGTACTCCTGGGGCGGCAGTGGCCAGGGTGAAGAACGTGACGGAACGCCTGGGTCCCGAGGTAACACGCTCTATTCAAGGGGCAGTTGAGCACACGGTGCAGCGGCGGACGGGCGAGCCGTGCCGGTGGGCACTTTTACGCCACAGTCAGTTCGCCTCCTCCGGCGCCGGGTCGGCCACCCGGATCAGCCCCTCCTGCGCGACCGAGGCGACCAACCGCCCGTCCCGGCCGAAGACTTCACCGCGCACCAGCCCCCGTGCCCCGTGCGCCACCGGCGACCGCTGCGCGTACAGCAGCCACTCGTCCGCGCGGAACGGCCGGTGGAACCACATCGCGTGGTCCAGGCTCGTACCGCTGATCAGCCCGTCGCCCCAGGCCAGCCCGTGCAGCAGCGCGACCGTGTCGAGCAGGCTGATGTCGGAGATGTAGGTGAGCAGGGCGGCGTGCAGCAGCGGGCCGCGCTGCGCGGAGTGCGGGGACGGCGGGCCCTCCTCGGGGCGCGGGTCCGCGGGCAGCGGACCGGCGGCCCGCAGCCACACCAGGTTCCGTTCGCACCGCAGCGCCGGGTCCAGCGCCGCCTCGAAGCTCAGCGGCCCCACGAACCGCAGGTCGAAGGGTTGCCGCAGCGGCCCGACCGGCTGCCGGAACGCCTTGGCCAGCCGCTCCTCGTACGTGGGAAGCCGCTCCGGGTCCGGCACTTGGGGCATCGGGTCCTGATGGACGAGCCCCGCCTCGGCCCGGTGGAAGGACGCCGCCAGCGTGAAGACGACCTTGCCGCGCTGGGTGGCCGTCACCCGGCGGGCGGAGCGCGAGCGCCCGTCGCTCAGCCGCTCGACGGCGTACGCAAAGGGCACGGTGGGGTCGCCGGGCCGTACGAAGTAGGAGTGCAGCGAGTGCACCGGCCGCTCGGCGGGCACCGTACGGCCGGCCGCGGCCAGCGCCTGCCCCGCCACCTGTCCGCCGTACACCCCTCGCGTCCGGTCCGCCGGGCTGCCGCCGCGGAAGGTGTCGGCGTCCAGTTGCTCCGGGGCGAGCAGTTCGAGCAACTCCTCCAGCGCCGTGCCATCCGTACCGTCCACGGCGTCCGTGTCGTCCGCACGGTCCGCGCCACCCGCGCTCACCGGGCGCCCCCCTCGCCGTCCCCCGCCGCGGGCGCGGCGATGGGCGCGCGCCCGATCCCCGGCAGGAACCGGCCCACACCCGCGGTGTACTCGGGGTAGGCCACGCCGTGCATCCGGGCCAGATACGGCTCCTCGACCGTACGCACCTGAAGCTCGACGCCCGCGAACACCGCGGCCAGCGCCGCCAGTTGGGGCCAGCTGGGCACCATCCCGGCCATCCCCGCCATCGCCGTGATCAGCGCGGTGTAGACCGGATTGCGGACCAGCGCGAACACCCCGCCCGTCACCAGCGAGGTGCGCTCCCCCAGATCGACGCCGATCCGCCAGGAACGCCCCATCGCCTGCTGCGCCGCGAACACCCCGCCGAAGCCCACGACGGCCGCCACCAGCCCGGCCGCGTACACAGCGGGCCGGTGCAGCGCCGCGATCGGGGCGAGGGCGCCGGTGGCGGCCAGGACGGGCGAGATCCCGCCCAGGACGATGCCGCCGCCCGCCAGGAGGTGCGACCACCACGGCGGGCTGCCCGGCGCCGGCGGGGTGTAGCGCAGGCCGTTGTCCCCCGACACCCGGTGGTGCAGCCAGCTGCGCAGCCCGAACCCGACCACCCCTCCGGCCAGATAGACCCCCAGGGCGGCCCAGGTGCTCCCAGAACCCATCCTTGCTCACGTCCTCTCGTCACACGGTGTGCGGAGTCGTCGGCGGTTCAGTGGTTCGGCGGTTCGGTGTTTCGCGGCGGTTCGGTGTTTCGGCGGTTCACCAGTCTCCCCCTTCTTCGCACAGGGAAGGCGCACGGCGCAGGAGCTTGGCCGAACGCCGGACACCGAACGCGAAGACCGGCCATCGGCACGATGCCGATGGCCGGTCCCAGGTGCTGCCGGATCAGGAGTTGCGCGGGGAGAGCTCGCCCATCGGGCCCCAGCCGGTGTTGGGGATCTCGGCGTTGATGATCTCGGGCGTCTTGGCGATCACATCGGGCATCCAGGCCATGGCGGTCTTGAAGTGCTCGGAGTTCACGTGCACCTCGCCGGCCTCGGCGTCCTTGAAGCCCTCGACCAGGACGAAGGTGTGCGGGTCGTCCACGCTCCTGGACCACTCGTAGAAGAGGTTGCCCGGCTCGGCGCGGGTGCCCTGCGTGAAGTCCTCGACGAGCGAGAGCCAGTCCTGGCTGCGCTCGGGGCGGACGGTGAACTTGACGACGATGAAGATCATGGAGCTCTCCTTCGGTTCCGGACGGCGGGCTCGGGGCCGGCCCGTACGCTCACGGCCCCGCCCCCAGCATCGTGCGCCCCGCCGCCCGGACCCGCGAAACGCGAGCCCACCCGATTCCGGCCCTGCCGGAAAACCCGCCGTCGGAGCCGGAACGCCGCCGCTTCACCGGCCAGGCTGGCGCTGTGGCTGCGCGGGCCCGGCTGTACGGGACGGCGGCGGCCGGAGCCGGGCCCCTCAGAGCCCGATCCGGTACCGGCGCCAGTGGCCGGTGACCGACAGCCCCAGTTCGGTCAGCGCGTCGGCCAGTACGGCGTCGTCGCCCTCCTGCACCTCCAGGAGCCGCACGTCCGGGTGCTCCTTGCGCAGGTCGGCGATCAGCTCGGCGATCAGCGCCGCCAGCTGCCCGGCATCGGCCGTGTCCCGGTGGAAGACCGCGTCGACCACCGCCGCCTCGTCGGCGGCCACCGCGGTGACCTGGGCGGTCAGCTCGCCCTCGGGGCTCAGCAGGTCCAGCGCCAGATGCGGCACGGGCGGCAGGTCCGTCAGCACCTCGGCGGCTTCCTGGGGGTCGTAGGCCTGGCCGGTGATCTCGGAGAAGAAGCGGGCGTAGCCCGACAGCAGCGCCTCGTCGGGCGCCTCGGGCACCCTGCGTACGGTCACCGCCGGCAGCCCGGCCGGGGGCCGCCAGTCCGCCAGCGGCACCTGGGTCATCCAGTGGCGGCCCAGCTCCTCGGCCTGCGCGGCGCCCAGCTCCGCCGCGGCCCGCTCGTCGATCTCGTTCTCCGTACCGGTCCACTCCACCGCCCGGTACCCGGCCTCGCGCGCGCTGTCGACCGCGCCCCGCAGCAGCCGCGCGGCCACGTCCAGCTCCTCGGCGCTCGCCGCGCGCGCGACGTTGCGGCCCGAGACGATGCGCTCCCGCTCCCGGGAGACCACCAGCCACTGGGCGTCGACTACTCCCTTGCCGTCCTTGGGGTCGTAGACCTCGGCCCACCCCAGCAGGTCCCCGTCACGGCGGGCGACCACGCACCAGTCCGGCCACTCCATCTCTTCGCGGTCCAGGTCGGGTGCGGGGACGGGCAGCCCCTCGAAGAGCTCCTCGCTCAGCCGTACGTCCGCCTCCGGCTCCCGGTCGTACTCCACGCAGATGGCCACCATGCGGACGTCCTCTCATCGGTTCCGGGGCGGTGTCACGCGTCCCGGCCCGACGCCCCCACTCCACACGGCGCCCGGCCCGAAACGGCCCCCGCCCGGCATTGAACACCAATGATCGCCGACCCCGTCCCGCCGGGAGCCACCGAGGGCCCCTCGGTCCCGCCCTCAGCCCTTGCGGGAGCGGCGGCCCGTGCCGCTGCCCCGACGGCGGGCGGACAGCAGCCACAGCAGGCCCGCGAAGAGCACCGCGGCCACGATCACTCCGGCCAGGGTCGCCCCGCGGAACATCGGGGCGTTCACGTCCATCACCGTCCGGCCCGCCCGTGCCCCGCCGCCGCGGCCGATGACCACGGAGAGGGTGCACAGGTTGGGCGCCGCCAGCAGCAGCGCGACCACGGCGGCGGCCACACGGACCCTGCCCGAACGCTCCCGGCGCACCGCGAACCTCAGCAGGAACAGCGGCAGCAGCGTGCACACCAGCCCGATGGTCAGCCCCAGCACCACACCGACCCACAGATGGCCGTTGACCGCGTCACCGATCCGCTGGGCCCACCAGCGCGGCACCAATGCGGCCGCGAGGAAGTAGACCGCGACCAGCCCCAGCAGCGCCAGGCCGCCGTACAGCAGCCGACGCTTCAGGTCCGGCCCGTCGTCGGACGTACCCCCTGCCGCTGCTGCCGCGCCCTCCGCGGGCTTGCCTCGCCGTATAGCCATGCCTTCATGGTCACCCGCCGACCCCGCCCGCGCTCGCCGACCGTCCCGCCCCGTCACATTCCGTAGCCACTGGGAGGCGGGACGGCGCTGCGCACGGGTCCAGCCGTTCCCCCAAAGGTGCGCGGGGAACCGCGCGACCAGACACGATGCGCCCGCAGACGGGCCCCGGGACGGTGGGGCTCAGGCGCCGCGGACGCCGGCCGGTGGTGATCGACCGGCAACGATCCATCACCACCGGCCGAACGGAACCTACCGAGCCGCGTTCCAGGAGTGCGCCACATCCACGATGAGCTGGTTCTGGGTCTGGGTCACGCGGAACGGCAGCCGGGCCCGGACGCCCAGCGCGATCTGGGTGTCGCCCTCGAAGCTGGCGCCGAAGCGGGTGTCCTTGAAGGTCCGGTAACCGGTGATGTCCACGCCGGGCAGCGGCTTGCCGGCCCGGCCCGGGTAGCTCTCCCGGTGCGTCGCCGGGTCGTAGCTCGGCGCCGCCACGCGGACCTCCAGGATGGCGCCGCCGCCGACCGGGATCAGCTCGCCGGAGCCGTCCTGGTGGAACTGGTCCACATAGCCGACCCGGTAGCCGACAGGGCCGCCGGAGGTGCCGCGTATGTCGAAGACCAGCCGGTCGTAACAGGTGTGCCGGCCGGCCCGGATGTTCGCCAGCGGCGGGTAGCTGCCGGGCTCGGCGGACTTGTCGCTGCTGCCCCAGCCGGTCTCGCAGTTCACCGCCGGGGCGGCGGGCGCCGCCCCGGCCGAGGTCGTTGTCGCGGCGATGCCGATTCCCGCCAGCATCAGTGCCGCCAGTGCAGTGCCAAAACGTCGCATGTCATACCCCGAATGATCGTTCACCCGCTGCCCTGCGCCCTATGGCCTGCGGCGCGGTCCGGGTGAGTCAGATGTCCTGGGAACGGGCCCGCGGCTTCGCCGATCGTCACGGCTCTCGACCGGTCTTCAGTCAACGGATCGCGACCGGCTCTTCACCGATCGGCGGCACGTACCCGGCCCACCCCTTGCGATCATCCCTCACCGTTCCCCGGACGGCAGACCACTGCGGCACATTCCGGCCATCCCCCACATCACTCGCGCCCCTCGCGCCCCGCCCGCAGCGGTCATTAATGCCGATGCACCCCGCACCACCTGGCGGTTACCCTTCCCGACCGGGACGGATGGACCGCGGCAGGATCGCAGACCGATCGCACGAGGAGAGCAAGTGGCCGGGCCGGAGCAGGTGTTGATCTTTGATGCGGACGACACCCTGTGGGAGAACAACATCATCTTCGAGCGGGTCATCGAGGACTTCCTGGAGTGGCTGGACCACCCGGAACTGGGCCGCGCCGGGGTCCGCTCGATACTCGACGAGATCGAGGCGGCCAATGCCGCCGTGCACGGCTACGGCAGCAAGGTGTTCCTGCGCAGCCTGGGCGAGTGCGTGGCACGGGTACGCGAACGCTCGGCGTCGGAAGAGGAGTTGGCCCGGATCGCCGGATGGGCCCAGGCGTTCGCGGCGGACCGGGTCGAGCTGATCGCCGGAGTCGCCACGACACTGCAGGAGCTGGCCGGGCGGCACGAACTCCTCCTGCTCACCAAGGGCGACACCGACGAGCAGCAGCGCAAGGTGGACGCCTCCGGCCTGACCCACCACTTCCGGGACGTGCACATCGTGGCGGAGAAGGACGTCCGTACGTACGAGGAGCTGGTGCGCGCGGGCGCGCTGCCTCCGGAGCGTACGTGGATGGTGGGCAACTCCCCCAAGTCCGACATCCTGCCCGCCAGGGCAGCGGGGCTGAACGCGGTGTTCATCCCGAACGACCACACCTGGGTCCTGGAGCAGTCCGCCCTGGACCCGACGGACGACAAGGTGCTGCACCTGGCGAAGTTCCCCGAGCTGCTGCACCACTTCTGAGCGGGGAGCGAAAACAGCGGGGAGGGACAAGAGCGGTGACGGGAGAATCGGTGACGGCAAAGCGGACATCCCCGAAGGCGCCCAAGGTCTCGTGCGTGTTCGTGTGCCACGACGGCGGCGGGCGGGTGCTGCTGGCCCGGCGCGGGGCCGGGGCCCGGGACGAGCCGGGGACGTGGGACTGCGGTGCCGGGGCGCTGGAGTTCGGCGAGTCCTTCGAGGAGGCCGTGGCGCGCGAGGTCCAGGAGGAGTACCGCGCGCGGGCGTTGGAGATCCGGCAGCTCGGCGTGCGCAATGTGGTGCGCGGCCGTCCGGCGCGCTCCCACTGGGTCGCCGTCGTCTTCGGCGTACGGATCGATCCGGACGAGGCGGGGATCGCAGAGCCGCACAAGTTCGACGAGCTGGGCTGGTTCGCGCCCGACGCCCTGCCCGCACCGCTGCACTCGCAGTGCGGGCAGAGCCTGGCCCTGGCCTGCGGGCCGGGAGGCGTCGTGGGGGGGGGGGGGGGGGGGGGGGGGGGGGGGGGGGGGGGGGGCGCGTGACGTGAGCCCGGCCGCCGCGCGCCTCAGCGGATGTCGGTGACCGTCCGCCGGTACGTCGACCGCCGGTCCTCGATGTCCGCCCAGCGGTCGCCGTACACGTTCTGCAGGATCCCCGGCTCGCGCAGGAAGTCGTGCGGGAACCCGAGCGGCACCGCGCTCACCTCGTCGAGCCGCCGCACCGCATCCGCATCCAGCTCGACCTCGACGCTGGCGAGGTTGTCCGCGAGCTGGCTCTCCTTGGTGGCGGCGATGATCGGGATGATGTTGCCGGGCCGGCCGCGGAGCCAGGCCAGCGCCACCTGCGCCGGGCTCCAGCCGCCCTGCTCGGCGATCTCCAGTACGGCGGTGATGACCGCCTCGTCGGTGCTGTCGGGCGCGGTGCCCTCCGGCTCGATGTCCAGCCGGCCCGTCTCACCACGGCGGTACTTGCCGGTGAGTTTGCCCGCCGCGAGCGGGGCCCAGGCCAGGACGGCCAGGTCGAAGGCGCGCGCCTGCGGGAGCAGTTCGCGCTCCGGCGTCCGCTCCAGCAGGTTGTAGCGCAGCTGCGAGCCCGCGAAGGCGGTCCAGCCCCGCAGCTCGGCCAGGGTGTTCGCCTGGGCGATCTCCCAGGCCGGCCAGTCGGACACCCCGACGTAGAGCACCTTCCCCGAACGCACGACGTCGTCCAGGGCCCGCATGACCTCCTCGACGGGGGTGAAGTTGTCCCGCGCGTGCACCCACAGCACGTCGAGGTGGTCGGTACGCAGCCGCTCCAGGCTCGCCTCCACCGACCGCACGAGGTGCTTGCGGTGGTTGCCCGCCGCGTTCACATCCCCCTTGCGGGTCGCGCAGGTGTACTTGGAGGCCAGGACGAAACGGTCCCTGCGGCCTTCGAGCAGTTCGCCGAGGATCCTCTCCGAGCTGCCGTCGGTGTAGATGTCGGCGGTGTCGATGAAGTTGCCGCCCGCGTCCGCGTAGGCGTCCACGATCCGCCGACTGGTGTCCTTGGCGGCGCCCCAGCCCCAGTCCTCACCGATGGTCATGGCGCCGAGGCTCAGCTCGCTCACCCGCAGGCCGGTCTTCCCGAACAGTGTGTAACGCACGTTGTTTCCGTTCCCCTTCGGTCGGGTCGTGCCCCGGACGCTATGACTTGGAGCCCGCTCCAGCACAAGCCGTTTTACGCCGTCGTGCGGGGCACAGGGGACTTGGGGCGCCGGCGCCCGTGCCCTTCCGGGGCCTGCTCGTCATCGGCGGCCCGCTCGATGGCGGCCAGCGTCCGCCGGGCGGCTTCCAGCACCACTTCATCGGCCCACAGCTCCGCGTCCCGGTTCGGCTCGTCGAACGGCAGCCGTACGCGGCGGTCGAGCACCGCACGGAGGGCGGGAAGCGCGGACCGGGCGTGCCGGCCCATCGCGGCGAGGGTGGCCATGGCCGACGGGCCGAGCGACTCGCTGTCCAGGTAGCGGGGCAGTACGGCCAGCAGGTCGGGCGCCGCCGCGGGGCCCTCGTACCGCCACAGCGTGTGGGCGCCGCGGGCCTGCATCACACCGGGGCGCTCCAGTACGAGCCGCCGCAGCTGACGGGCGTGGCGCTCGCTCAGCCCGCCGTTCTCGTACAGCCACCGAAAGAGCGCCGAGCCGTCGCGGACCCGGCGCGGGGTGTCGAACCGGGCGTCCAGGTAGCACTCGACGGCGTCGCGGCAGCCGGTGACCTGGGCGTGCGCCAGGACCGCGCCGGGCGTGGTGTGCCCGTCCCCCAGGGCGATCTCCGCCAGCAGCGGCGCGGCGGGCGCGGCGGCTTCGCCGATCCGGCCGAGCGCCACCGCGAGGTGGAACTGCAGCCCGTACGGCAGCTCCCCGGCTATCGACCACCGCAGGGCCGCGGTCAGTTCGGGTACGGCGGGTGCCGCGCGCGGCCCGATCGCCGCCAGCGCGCGCATCGCCACGTACAGCCCGCCCGGCTCCTCACCGGTCAGCACCTCCCGCAGCGGCGGAAGGAACGCGGCGGGGTCGGCGCCGTCCGCCAGCACCTGGTGCAGCGCCGGCCCGATCCCGGCCGGCAAATGCCCGCCGCTCAGCCGCGCCAGCAGATACGGAGTCGCCCGCTGATCGCCGACGCCCGCGAGCGCGCACGCCACACTCCAGGCGAGGCCGTCATCGGACGCGCCCAGCAGCCCGGCCAGTTGATCGGCGGCGGCCCGGGTCGCGGCGCGGGAGGCACACAGGGCCTCCACTGCGGCGACGGCCGGGCCCGTCACGGGGCGTGGGGCCGTGTCGCTCTGCGGCTTTGCCGCGTGGGCGCGACCGGCCCTCCCGCCGGCCCGCGGTGCCATGACCGCCCTTTTATCCAGGCGTTGCACGCCTGGCCCCAGCACTGCCAGAAGGTGCGGAAGAAGGACGGCAGGGGCAGCGCGCCAGCGCTGCATCGCGGCGTGCGCCAGATCGGCGCCGATGCGCCGGCCGACGGCGCCCTTCGCGCCGCCGAGCAGCAGCGCCGCCGTGGCGTAGGCGTGCGCCTCACGGTCCTGGCGGGCCAGCGCGTCCAGCCATCGCTCGCCCGTGGCCCACGGGCCGTCCCCCTTCCCCAACCACCGTTGCGCTTCCACCAGTTCGGTCAGGGCGATGGCGTCGAGGACGGGCAGCCGTTCCGGTGGCGCGCAGGCCAGGAGGGTGAAGCAGGCGAGCAGACGGACCGCGGGAAGGCCGTCGCCCAGCAGGAGTTCCGCCCGTTCCCGGCGGTGCTCGCCGCACAGCAGGGCGTCGGCGAGGGCGACGCGCACGACGGGGTCGGTCAGCACGAGCGGCGCGGTCAGCAGGGTCAGGGCGTCATCGGCGGCGCCGGAGGCGACCAGCAGGCGGGCGGCCGCCCGCCTGACGTCCGGGTCCTGGTCCCGCAGCCGGGCCAGCGCCGCCTTGGCGGGGGCTTCCCAGTAGGCGGTGCGGTCGAAGGCCAGCTCCCGCAGCAGGCGCAGGGCCGTGCACCGAACGGCGGGCCGCCCGTCGCGGGTGAGGGTGGTCACCAGGCGGGTCACAGGGCCGTCGGGGTCGGCGCCCACCATGGTGAACGCGGCGCTTCTGCCCGGGTCTCCGGGGTCGAGGACGGATCCGTCGGCGACGGCCGCCGCGATGCGGGCCAGGTCCTCGCCCGGCGTCCGCGCGGTCATCGGGTGGGGCGGTGGCCGCCCTTCCGGTGGTTCAGGTGCGTCATGAAGGTCATGCGCCGGATCATGGACCACTGGAAGGGCGGGCGGCAACCGAATTGGCCGCCAGGCCCACGGCCCGCCCGGCCCCCTGCCCGCCCGGCCCGTCCTCACATCGGCTCGACGGCGGTCACCTCGCCCCCCTCCAGCGCCAGCCACCGCGTGATCCCGATCTCCCGCAGGAAGTGCACATCGTGGCTGACCACGATCAGCGCGCCCTGGTAGGACTCCAGGGCCGTCACCAGACGGCGTACCGACGCCATGTCGAGATTGTTGGTCGGCTCGTCCAGGAGCAGGAGTTGGGGGGCGGGTTCGGCGAGCATCAGGGAGGCGAGAGCGGCGCGGAAGCGCTCGCCTCCGGAGAGCGTGCCGGCCTTCTGGTCGGCGCGGGCGCCCTTGAACAGGAAGCGCGCGAGCCGGGCGCGGATCTGGTTGTCGGTGGCGCCGGGGGCGAAGCGCGCGACGTTCTCGACGACGGTCAGCTCGTCCTTCAGGACGTCCAGGCGCTGCGGGAGGAAGCGGTGCGGTACGTGGACGTCCACCTCGCCCGCCACCGGTGCGATCTCGCCGGTGACCGTCCGCAGGAGGGTGGTCTTGCCCGCGCCGTTGCCGCCGGTCAGCGCGACCCGCTCGGGGCCGTGCAGGGACAGGCCCGCGCGGGCCCCGTAGCGCACTTCGAGGCCGCGCAGGGTCAGTACGGCGCGCCCCGGCGGGACCTGGGTGCGCGGCAGGTCGACGCGGATCTCGTCGTCGTCCCGGACCGCGTCGACCGCCTCGTCCAGCCGCTCCCTGGCCTCGGTCAGCTTCTCGGTGTGCATGATGCGGTGCTTGCCCGCCGCGACCTGGGCCTGGCGCTTGCGCTCCTGCATGACGATCTTCGGCTCGCGCTTGTTGGCGTACATCTTGTTGCCGTAGCGCACTCTGCGGGCCAACTTCATATGAGCGTCGGCCAGTTCGCGCTTCTGACGCTTCACATCGGCCTCGGCCACCCGCACCATGCGCTCGGCCGCCTCCTGTTCGACGGCGAGCGCCTGCTCGTACGCGGAGAAGTTGCCGCCGTACCAGTGGACCTCGCCGCCGCGCAGATCGGCGATCTGGTCGACCAGCTCCAGGAGTTCACGGTCGTGGCTGACCACGACCATGACGCCGGACCAGCTCGCGACGGCGTCGTACAGATGCGCTCGCGCGCGGCGGTCGAGGTTGTTGGTGGGCTCGTCCAGCAGCAGGACCTCGGGGCGGCGCAGCAGCAGCGCGGCCAGCCGCAGCAGCACGGACTCGCCGCCGGAGACCTCGCCGATGGTGCGGTCCAGGTCGATGCCGTGCAGCCCGAGCTGGTCGAGGGTGGCGCGGGCGCGCTCCTCGACGTCCCAGTCGTCGCCCACGGCCGCGAAGTGGGCCTCGCTCGCGTCGCCGCTCTCGATGGCGTGCAGGGCGGTACGGGTGGCGGCGATCCCGAGGGCTTCGTCGACCCGCAGAGCGGTGTCCAGGACGAGGTTCTGCGGGAGGTAGCCGATCTCTCCGGCCACCTTCACACTGCCCTCGGACGGGTCCAGTTCACCGGCGATGAGCTTCAACAGGGTTGATTTTCCCGATCCGTTCAGGCCGATGAGGCCGGTGCGGCCGGGTCCGACGGCGAGCTGGAAGCCGTCCAGGACCTGGGTGCCGTCGGGCCAGGCGAAGGCCAGGCCGGTGCAGACCACTGAGGCGGGGGTCGTAGACATAAAGGTCTCCTCGATGCGCGTGATGCGGTGGGTGGTGACAGCGCAGGGAGACACCGCGAGCGGGGACGGTCCCGCGAAAGGGCGGCGAGGACGGCCGGACGCCGAGGTCGCACACGGAGCCGGGCGGCGGGTGCACAGGCACACTTCGCCGCGGGCGCGGTGTCTCAGGACCTCAGACGAGCAACGGCCTTCTCCAATCGGCGGCAATGGGACCGGGAACGACGGTACGGCGGCACCCACGAAAACGCATCCGTATTTTTCGTCGCCCTCGCGCGGGCGGCCGCGTGCCCGCCCGCGTCAGCCTCTTCGCGGGTGCCTGGGGCCGCCCGCCGCTACTGCCCCCGGGCGCGCAGCCGCACCCGGGCCGGGCCCTTCGCCTGGAGGGTGATCCCGGCGGAGACCGGAACGTGCGTGTCCACCGCCTCCAGCTCATAGGCGCGCAGCAGCATCGCCAGCGAGAGCACCGACTCCAGCATGGAGAAGTACTGTCCGATGCAGGCGCGCGGGCCGCCGCCGAAGGGGAACCAGGCGTAGCGGTGGCGCTCCGCCTCCCGCCCGGGCGCGAACCGCTCCGGGTCGAAGCGCTCCGGCTCCTCCCACAGGTCCGGGTGCCGGTGGGTCACCCACGGCGAGACCACCACGTCGGCGCCCGCCGGAATGCGGTACCCGCCGATCTCGGTGGCGGCCACGGCGCGCCGGCTGACCAGGGAGGCCGCCGGGTACAGGCGCATGGCCTCCTTGAGGACCATCGTCAGATACGGGAGGCGGTCCAGGTCGTCCGCCTCGGGGGTGCGGTCCTTCAGTACGCGGTCGATCTCCTCGTGGACGCGGGCCTGTTCGGCGGGGTGGCGGGCCAGCAGGTGGAGGGTGAAGGCCAGCGAGGTCGCGGTCGTCTCGTGGCCGGCCAGCAAGAAGATCAGCACCTGCTCGCGGACCTCGGTCGCGTCCAGGCTGCCGTCCTCGTCGTTGCCCGCCCGGGCCAGGAGGGAGAGCAGGTCCTCGCCCGTACCGGGGGCCGCGCGCCGCTCCGCGACGATGCGGTCGCAGACCCTGCGGACGTCGTCCGTGGCGCGCCGCGCCCGGAGGTTGGCGGGCGTCGGCCACTCGCGCGGGACGTTGCGCGGCGAGAAGCCGCGCCGCGCGGCATAGGTGCTGATGGCGGGCACGGAGCGGTGCACGACGTCGACCGCCGCCTCCACGTCCGTACCGAAGAGGATGCGGGAGACCGTGCGCAGCGCGTGCCGGTTCATCTCACTCATCAGCTCGACCGTCCGGCCGCGGCCCGCGGCGGCGCCTTCGGGCGTGCGCCAGCGCTCCACCACGGCGGCGGCCTCCATGGTCACCGCCGCCGCGTACCCGTCCACCCGGCGCTTGGTGAACAGCGGCTGTACGAGCCGCCGTTGGCGCAAGTAGTCCTCGTCCTGGCTGGTGAGCAGGCCGTTGCCGAAGGACTCGCGGACCTCCTGGTAGAAGGGGTGGTCCTTGCGGAAGTTGGCGGCCTCGGAGGCCAGGACGCGCTGGGCCCCCTCGGGCGAGAAGATCGCGTAGAACACGCTGCGCAGTCCGGGCGGGCCCGCGACCAGGCGGATCACATCGCCGTGGTCGCGGCGGGCGCGCACGAAGGCCCCCAGGGTGTCGCGCTGGAGGTCGAACATCGAGCCCAGGACGGGGAGGCCCTTGGGCCCGGGTATGTCGGTGAGGGTCATGGACGGTTCCTATCCCAAATCCGGGCCGTGAAAAGCCCCTTGACGCGGTACGGCGGCGGCCTGCCGGGCTCCTGCCCGGCGCACGTACCATAGGCCGAATGATCACCAAGCGCTCCGGACGCGCCGCCGCCTCCCCCTCCCCGTGCCGGGTCACCGTCTGCCGTGGCTGCTGCTGCGGCGACGCACGCAAGATCCCCGGCGTCGACCACGCGGGCCAGATACCCAAGCTGCGCGCCGCGCTGGACGGCGCGGCCCAGGTGCGGGCCTCGGAGTGCCTGGACGTCTGCGACCAGGGCAATGTGATCGTGGTCCAGCCGTCCGCCGCGGGGCGTGCGGCGGGCGGGCGGCCCGTATGGCTGGGACTGGTCAACGACGACGACGCGCTCGCGGACATCGCGGCGTGGATCCACGCCGGCGGGCCGGGGCTGGCCGAGCCGCCGGGCGTGCTGGACCTGTACGCCTTCACGGTGTCGCGGCGGGTGCGCGAGGCGCTGGAGGGCTGAGGGAGGGGCGAGGGCGGGGTGAGAGCGGGGTGAGAGCGGGCTGAGGGCCGGTATCCCGGCCTGCCGGGGCGGACAAGGATTACCGGAGTCTTACGGAACCCGTCCGCAGCGCGCGCGGCGGGCGGTCGCCGGGGTTTTCTGAGGGCATGAAGATCTCACTGACCCGCCGTACCGTCGTCCCGGCCCTCCTGGTCCTCGTCCTGGTCGCGGCCTTTGTGCTCTACCTCTTCCAGCCGTGGCGGGCGTTCACGAACACCACCGTCAACGAGTCCCTGCCCGGCGCCACACCCGCCGCCTCCGCCCCCGCCTCGCCCTCCGGCTCCGCGTCCAAGGCGGCCATGGGCGACAAGGAGCTGGCCCGGGGCGGCTTCGTCTCCCACGAGCACGACACCAGCGGGACGGCCCGCACCCTCGGGCTCGCCGACGGCGCGCGGGTGCTGCGCCTGGAGGACCTGAAGACCTCCGAGGGCCCCGACGTACGCGTCTATCTGTCGACCCGCAGCGCCGCCGAGGTCGAGAAGGGGCTCGGGGACGGAGCCGTGGAGCTGGGCAAGCTCAAGGGCAACCGCGGCAACCAGAACTACGCCGTCCCCTCCGGGACCGATCTGTCCCAGTTCCGCAGCGCCGTGGTGTGGTGCAAGCGGTTCTCCGTCTCCTTCGGTGCCGCGGACCTCGATGCGATGTCCGCGATGGCACGCTGATCCCGTGCACCGAACAACGCCCCACCCCCCGCCCCCGCCCGCAGCACCCCGCCGCGTCCTGGTCGTCGAGGACGACCCGACCGTCGCCGAGGTCGTCACCGGCTATCTCTCCCGGGCCGGATACGACACCGACCACGCCGCCGACGGCTTCGCCGCCCTGGACCGGGCCGCGTCCTTCCGGCCGCATCTGATCGTGCTGGACCTGATGCTGCCGGGACTGGACGGTCTGGAGGTGTGCCGCAGGCTGCGCCGCCGCGAGGAGGGGCCGTCGGTGCCGGTGGTGATGCTCACCGCGCGCGGCGAGGAGGCGGACCGTATCGCCGGGCTGGAGATGGGCGCGGACGACTATGTCACCAAGCCCTTCAGCCCGCGCGAGCTGGTGCTGCGCATCGGGTCCGTACTCCGCCGAGCCGAGGCCCCGCCGCCGGCCGCCGCCCCGGCGCGGATCCTGCGGGCCGGCGACCTGAGCGCCGACCCGGGCGGGCGGCGCGCGGTCCGGGCGGGCCGCGAACTGACCCTGACGACCCGGGAGTTCGACCTGCTGGTGCACTTCATGCGGCATCCGGGCCGGGTGTTCTCCCGGGAGGAGCTGCTCCAGCAGGTGTGGGGCTGGGACATCGGCGATCTGTCGACCGTCACGGTGCATGTGCGGCGGCTGCGCGAGAAGGTCGAGGACGACCCGGCAGCGCCCCGGCTGATCGCGACGGTGTGGGGCGCCGGCTACCGCTTCGACCCGGCCGGGGCCGAGGGCGGTGACCAGCCGTGATCAAGGACTTTCTGGTCATCGTGGCGCTGGCGGCCCTCGGCGCGGCCTGCGTGGGGCTGCTGGCGGCGCCCGCCGTACGAGCCCTGCGGCGCCAGTCCGTCGTCCTGTCCCTGTTCGCCGTGGCGCTGCTGGCGGTCGCCGCCATGGCGGCGGGGACGGTGGCGGTCGCCCGGGCCATGTTCCTGTCCCCGCACGACCTGGGGGTGGTGATGGCCGTGGTCGCCGTCTCGGGCGTGGTGTCCTTGGTCGCGGCCCTGCTGTTCGGCAACCGGATCGCGGCGGGCGGCTGGGAGCTGACGCACGCGGCCCGTACGGTCGGCAGCGAGGGCGGCTTCGTCGCGCCCGCGGATCCGCCCACGGCCGAACTCGCCGCGCTGGCCCGCGCGTTGGAGCAGACCAGCCAGAATCTCGCGGCGGCGCGGGAGCGCGAGCGGGCGCTGGACACCTCCCGGCGCGAACTGATCGCCGGGATCTCGCACGATCTGCGCACCCCGCTCGCCGGGCTGCGCGCCATGGCCGAGGCCCTGGAGGACGGCGTCGTCGAGGACACCGCCCGCTATCACTCCCGGATGCGCATCGAGGTGGAACGCCTCTCCGCGATGGTCGACGACCTCTTCGAGATCTCCCGCATCCAGGCCGGCGCGCTCTCCCTGACGCTGTCCCGGGTCTCGGTGTACGACCTGGTGGACGACGCCCTCTCCGGCGCCCGGCCCCTCGCCCGGGCGGGCGGGGTGCGGCTGGTGGACGGCGGGGTGGCCGCGCTGCCCGTACAGGTCGACGCCCAGCAGATCACCAGGGTCCTGGGCAACCTGCTGGTCAACGCGATCCGCGCGACGCCCGCCGACGGCACGGTCGCGGTGAGCGCCCGGCGCGAGGCGGACCGGGTGGTGCTCGCCGTCCAGGACAGCTGCGGCGGCATCCCGGAGGAGGACCTCCCCCGCGTCTTCGAGACCGGATGGCGCGGCAGCACGGCCCGCACCCCCCGCACCGACGGCCAGAGCGGCGCGGGCCTCGGCCTCGCCATCGTGCGCGGCATCGTGGAAGCCCACCGCGGCCGCACCACGGTACGCAACTCCGGCACCGGCTGCCGCTTCGAGGTCGAACTCCCCCTCCCCTGACCACCACACCCCCACATCAACCACCGACTCCACCTCCCCACCTGCTGCCTCCCCCTCCCCCCGACCGACGCTGTGGGCAGTCGTGCCGCTGGGGGCGGGACGGGTGGACACAGCGCACCCCGCGGGGGGGGGGGGGGGGGGGGGGGGGGGCGCCCCCCCCCCGGAGGCCAGGGTTAGCGCGTGGCGGGGGTGGTGGTGAAGTGCAGGTCTCCTGGGCCCTCGTGGAAGTTCTGGGTGGGGATGCGCTTGAGGCGTACGGGCGGGCCGTCGCCTCGGGGGGCGTCGGCGGGCAGGGGATAGGTCAAGTTGTCCGGGTCGCCGAGGGGATAGAGGTAGTAGCTGATGAACCCGCTGGGGACGTTCTCGACGGTGCCGGAGAGGGGGGTGTCGAGTTCATAGGTGCCGCCTGCGGCGATCGGCTGGGGGAAGTCGCACTCGGCGAATGTCCCGTCGGGCGCGTAGCGGCAGTTGCTGTGGCGGGCCGCCAGGGCGACATGGCCGAAGAGGGTGACCGTGAGGCCCTGGCGGACGGGGACGTCACCGAGGTTGGCCAGGGCCGGGGTGATGGAGAGCCAGGAGCCGGGCTTGACGCCGGTGCGCGGCGGGTGGGCGCCGGTGCGCAGCTCGGGCAGGCCGATGACGGCCGTGGTGGTGTGCCGCACGGTGGGGAAGTTGCTGCCCGTGAAGGTGGCGGTGATCTTGCGTGAGTCGTTCAGCTTCGCGTTCGGCGACGCCATCACGCGGAACGGCACGAGGCTGGTGCGCTGATAGACGTCGCCCAGCGAGCAGGTGACGACATAGCCGCCGCGCCGGCAGCTGTAGCCCAGGTCTGTCAGGGTGGCCTTGCCCTTGAGGGCGGTGGCATCGAAGGACGCGGTGATGTTCTTCGCCTCCTCTTCGGGGACGGGCCCGCGGGAGTAGAACTCGAACTCGAAGCGCGGGGGGTTGCTCCCGTCGTCGCCGGGCGGGGGGACGAAAAGGGTTTCCAGGGCACGGTCCAGGACCAGCTGCACCTTGCCCGACTGGGCCTGGGCCGACCGGGCCTGGGCCGACCGGGCCTGGGCCGGGGCTCCGGCCAGGAGGGTGGTGAGGGCCAGAACGGCGGCTGCGAGCAGGGTGCCGGTGCGTAGGCGTACCGGACTCATCGGCTCAACTCCTTGTACGGGTAACGGGGTTACGCGCACAAGGACGGGACCGGGGAGGGCGGCGGATGGTTGTAGCCGGCCGCCGCCCCGCGTCGGGTCTCCGTACGCCCCGTCACTCTTCTTACTTCTCTTACTCCCCTTACTGCCCTTACTGCCCTTACTCCTCCCGTTCCCACAGGGGATGTTCGTGTGCGGCCCATCGGCGGTCGACCGTGCCGGTGCGCATGCCCCGGCGGGCCTCGGGGCTGCCGTAGGCCTTGCCCACATGGGCGGCGATGACGATGACGATCGCCAGCGCCAGCCAGTCGTGGACGAAGGTCGCGCCGGTGCGCCAGGCCAGGGGCGCCAGGCCGGTGAACCACATCAGGATTCCGGTGCCGGTCATGACCAGTACCGCGCCCGCTATCCAGGCGGCGTACAGCTTCTGTCCGGCGTTGAACTTGCCCGCCGTGCGCTCCGGACGGCGGCGCAGGGCGGCGCGTATCCAGTGGCGGTCGTGCGGGCCGTAGCGGTTGAGGCGGGTCAGGTCGGCGCGCAGCGGGCGGGAGGCCAGGCCCAGCAGGAGGGGGACGGGGACCAGCAGGCCCGACCACTCGTGGACGGTGACCATCAGGGCGCGGCGGCCCACGAGTTGGGCGAGGAAGGGGAGGTAGAGGCAGCCGGCGGTCAGTACGCAGATCGCCATCAGGGTGGCGGTGCTGCGGTGCACCCAGCGTTCGGCCCGGGTGAAGCGCAGAACGCGGTCGCGGCAGGGCAGCCGGTCCGGGGCGTGCGGGCGGTCGGTGGTCTCAGGTCGTCGGTGCATCGTCCCGCCCGTTGGAGTGGCCGACCCAGGCGTCGGTGTCATAGCCGCGTTTCTCCCAGTAGCCGGGCGTCACGGAGTCGGTGACAGTGATGCCGGAGAGCCATTTGGCGGACTTGTAGAAGTACATGGGGGCGACGTAGAGGCGGACCGGGCCGCCGTGGGCGTGCCCCAGGGGTTGGTCCTGCATGCGCAGGGCCACCAGCACATCGTCCCGGCGGGCCTGTTCGAGGGTCAGGCTCTCGCTGTACGCGCCGTCGAAGCAGGTGAAGCGGATGGCGCGGGCCTGGGGGCGTACCCCTGCGGCGTCCAGGAGGTGGGAGAGCCGCACGCCCTCGAAGGGGGTGTGCGGCACCCGCCAGCCGGTCACGCACTGCACGTCGCGTACGAGCCGGGTCTGCGGGAGTGCACGAAGGTCGGCCAGGCGGTACTCGCGGCGGCGGTCCACCAGGCCGTCGACCGTGAGGCGGTAGCTGTCCGCGTTCTTGTGCGGGACCGAGGCGGTCACGGAGTAGTAGCGAAAGCCGCCGCCGGCCGGGAGGAGACCGGACAGGCCGGTGGGGTCCTTCTGGGCGACGGCGCCGACCGTGCTGTCGTAAGCGCGCTGGAGATAGGGCGCGGCGGCGATACCGGCGGCGCCGGTGGCGAGCATGCCCAGCACCAGCCGGCGGCCGACGGGGGCACCGCGCCCGTCGGCCTCCCGACGGCTCGGCGAGGAGTCTGGCGACCGGCCCGGCGAGGAGTCCCCCGAGCGGCCGGAACGTTGCGAAGTCACCCTTCGATTCGAGCACCCGCCGCGGCCGAGGGCCATGCCCGAGGCCGTTACGTCAGACTTCCGTCACACTCTCCGCGCCACCGCAGCACGACGCCGCTGCACGACGGACGCCGCAGCACGACAACGCCGCAGCACGAGACCGCAGCAGGACGGCCCCGCACCACCACAGCCACTACTACCCCTGCCGCTACCGCCCCACCCGCATCACCCCTCCCCCGAGTGGCAGTGCCCACCCCCGCTCCCTCCGCTCCCTCCGCTCCCCTCGCTTCCCGCACTCCCCCCGCTCCCCTCGCTCTCCTTCGGCAGATCCAGCGCCGGATTGCGGTCGAAGAACCCGGTCGGCTTGAGCGTGAACCCGCAGCTGTCCACCGGCATGACCGGCCAGTCCTCCGGGCGCGGCAGATGCGTCGGCCCGAAGCAGTGCCACAGGGTGAGCCCGGTGTTCTCCAACGACTCGCCGGGGACGGTCCATTGGAGGACGCCCGCGCCCCCGGGGTGCTGGTTGGGGTAGTCGCCGTCGGGATAGCGCCGCTCGGGACGGGTGCGGGTGACCCACAGGTGCTTGGTGGCGTACGCGACCCGGGCGGCGGCCGAGGAGCCGGGCCGGGCCAGCAGGGTGGGGCCGGGCTGCGGAGTCAGGGTGTAGGCGACGGGCCGGCCGGTGCGGTTGTGCGAGGAGGGGTTGGTGATACGCCAGCGACGGCCGACCGTGGCATCGGCCAGCCGCCCGCCCTCACCCGAGTCGGCGATCACCGTGGTACGGGTGGTGAAGGCGTTGCCGTTGGGGTTGTCCGGTCCCATGGGCAGCGCCACCAGATCAAGTTCCTCGACGGTGTTGTCGTGGCCGTCCACCGCCGCGTCCAGCCGCGCGCAGAACAAGTGCTGGTGGTAGGGCGCCTGGAGACCGGGCGCGACTTCGGTGGCGTACGGGGAGACCTCGCCCACCGCGGAGCCCGACGTCTGCACCAGCCCGGTCGACTTGACCTCGAACTCGATGGAGCCGTCCTGGTAGAGGTACCAGTAGAAGCCGTAGTCGTAGTTGCCGAGGGTGGCGACACAGGAGATCACCAGGCGCCGGGAGCGGCGGCTGTCCACCGCCCAGCCGTCGAAGATGTTGCTGTGCTTCCACAGCAGCCCGTGGTCCTCCTCGTGGAGGCAGATGGCGTTGTGCAGCGGCTGCGGACGGCCCTCGTCGTCGTGGACGACGGCGTCGAGGTAGCGGATCTCGCCCAGGCAGTCGCAGCCCAGCCGCAGCGAGTTGACGTTGCGGCCCAGGGTGTACTCCCCCGCGTCCAGGTAGCAGACCCAGTTGCGGTCCGGG
This sequence comes from Streptomyces sp. UF-297, assembly GCF_058245575.1. Lineage (NCBI taxonomy): Bacteria > Bacillati > Actinomycetota > Actinomycetes > Kitasatosporales > Streptomycetaceae > Streptomyces > Streptomyces sp. UF-297. The sequence continues at coordinate 73,681 of NZ_JBSIBZ010000014.1, forward strand.
GTGGCGTCCGCGTACGGGACGGCCATCTCGGCCAGTGACGCGCGGTGCAGTACGGGCCGCAGTCGGTCGCCGTCCTGGTGGGATATCTCGTGCAGGACCAGGCCCTCGCGGGCGTTGAAGCCGATCCGCAGCCGCCAGTTCTGCCAGGTCAGGGCGTACCCGTCCAGGGTGAAGGAGGGGCCTTCGGGCTGGGTGATCCGCAGCGGCTTCAGGTCGGTGCGGGCCGGGCCGGTGAACTCGGCCTCGTAGCGCCCGCATTCGGCGGGTACGGGGACGGCGCCGGTGTCGATCAGGCGGATGACCCGGCCCTCGGTCAGGTCCACGTCGACGACCAGTCCGCTCACGGGGTGCGCGAAGGGGTTGTCGGAGGTGTCGCAGCGCAGGAAGGTCAGCGAGCGCAGCATGCGCCGCCCGGACTCCGCCGCGATGCCGAAATTCCCGGCGGCGAGCGGGGCCGCGACGACCCGTGCGGTGTCGGTGATGCCACGTTCGGCCATGGCCTTGCGCCAGCCCGGGTCGGCCTTGACGATCTCGTCGCAGCGCACGTACTCCTCGAACAGGACGGGCGGCTGGCCGTCCCGCCGCGGGTCCAACTCCCGGTAGGAGACCAGCGACCGGGCCGTCACATCGACCAGCGCCTCGGCGCTGACACCGGTCGCGGGCTCCAGCAGGGTCAGCCGCAGCCGCCGGACGACGGGGTCGCCCGCGCGGTGGGCGGTGACGGTGTGCCGGTCCGGTTCGTCCAGCAGGACGAGCGGGAAGCGGGTGGTCGCGCCGGCCCGGCCCGCCTCCTGGACGATGGTGCGCGCGGCGGTGATCTCCTCGGCGGACAGCGGGTCGAGCGGGTGCGTGGCCATCTCGGCTCTCCTTCTCGGTTCTCCTCGGTACGCGAGCACGCGCACGGTCGGGTGCGCGGCAGCGCCCCGGGAGCCGGGGCGGGCCCACCCGGTCCGCGGTGGTTCACCCCCGCGGCGCCACCGGCCCGTCCGGCCGCCCCGGCTTCCCCTGGGCTTGCAGCTTCTCCAATTGGAACGCCTGATTGCCCAGTCCGATACGGGCGTGCGTGGCGGGCCTCCTGGCGCGCAGCACACGGCCGTGCACCAGGCCGATGACCGCGGCCGCGCCGATCAGCGCGGGCAGCGCCCAGCGCAGCACGGAGTCGTCGCCCGCGCCCACCAGAACCCCGAAGTCCTTGACGGCGTAGGCCAGTACGGCCAGCAGGGCGAGCGCCGCCAGTCCCGCGGCAGCCAGCCGCCCTGCCTGGATCCGGCCCGCGCCGCGCCGCAGGAAGAAGGCGATGACGGCGACGGAGGCGGTCGCCATCAGCAGGATCACGCCGAGCGCGCCGACGTTGCCGCCCCAGGTGAACAGCTTCAGTACGGGGGTGGTGGGGTCGCCGTGGGGCGCGCTGTCGGTGAGCGCGAAGGCGCCGACGACGACCAGCGAGATCAGGGTCTGCAGGAGCGAACCGAGGGCGGGGGCGCCGCTGGAGCGGGAGGTGCGGCCCAATGCGGCGGGCAGCAGCCCTTCGCGGCCCATCGCGAAGGCGTAGCGCGCCACGACGTTGTGGAAGCTGAGCATGGAGGCGAAGATCCCGGTCACGAAGAAGAGGTGCAGGGCGTCGGTGAAGCCCGTGCCGAGCCGGGGCCCGGTGAGGGCGAAGATCAGGCCCGGCCCCTCCTTGCCCGCCGTCGCCACGACGTGGTCGGGTCCGGTGGCGACGCCGATCAGCCAGGAGCCGAGGGCGAAGAAGACGGCGACGAAGCCGACGGCCAGGAACATCACCCGGGCGACCACGGTCTGCGGGCGGCTGGTCTCCTCGGCGTACACCGGGGCCTGTTCGAAGCCGACGAAGGCGGCGACCGCGAAGCACAGGGCGGTGCCCAGGCCCGCGCCGCCGAGCGCGGCCGGGTCGAAGGCCTGCCAAGAGAGGCCCTGCGGCCCGGGGTCGGCGGCGAAGGCGACGTCGAAGACGACGATCAGGGCGACCTCGACGACCAGGAGGACGCCGAGCACCTTGGCGTTCAGGTCGATCTTCAGCGCGCCCAGCGCCCCGGTGACCACTACGGCGAGCAGCGCGGGCAGCCACCAGGCGACGGTGACATCGACGTGCTGGGCCAGCAGCCCGGCGACCTCGAAGCCGAAGATGCCGTAGATGCCGACCTGCAGCGCGCTGTAGGCGGCCAGCGCCACGAAGGAGGCCCCGGCGCCCGCCGTGCCGCCCAGGCCGCGGGCTATGTAGGCGTAGAAGGCGCCCGCGTTGTGCACATGCCGGCTCATCTCCGCGTACCCGACGCTGAACAGCGCCATCACCACGCCCAGCACGACGAACAGCAGCGGCTGCCCCACGATGCCCATGACCTGGTACGTGGTGACCATGACGCCCGCCACCACCATCAGCGGTGCGCTGGCGGCCAGTACGGACAGCAGCAGGCCGGGGGTGCCGATGCGCCCCGCGCGCAGCGCCCGCTCCTGCCCCTTGAAGGTGTTGATCTCGCCGGGGCGGCCCGGCCGGCGCGGGCCGCCCGCGCGATGGCTGCCATGGCTTGTGCCCTTGCTGCCTCTGCTGCCCTTTCTGCCCTTGCTCCCCGTCAGCATGGCGGAGGTGTCCTTCCCCTGGTTGCGGATCAGGTGTGCTGGATCACGTGCCGGCGAATCGGTTGTGCTGGGTCTTGACGGGCTGGTGGCTCACACGGATCTGAACGCGGCCTCGCGCGCCGCCCTGAAGGCCGCTACGGCCTGCCGGGGAGACCGGCCCGGATAGGACCACGGCGCGGCGGTGATGTGCGGGCCGATGCGGTGGAAGAGCGCGGCCGCCTCCGCCATCCTGCCCTGGTAAAACGTGGCGTGCGCAAGGAAGTTGAGGTCGATCTTGCCGCGCGGGTGGTCCTCCGCCTCCCACTCCAGCCACCAGTCGAAGGCGGCCTTCATCACCTGGCGGGCGCGGCGCCCCGACCAGTGCAGGGAGGCGGCGGGGTCGGGCGGCTCGAAGCCCGCTGCGGCCAGCACGCGGTAGCGCTCGGCGTGTGCGACGACGGGCAGCACGGCCAACGGCGAGTCGGCGGGCGCCTGTTCGGCGGCCCAGGCGGCGAAGTCGTAGACCTGGTGCAGCGGGTCGTCGCACTCGCCCTGCTGGTGCTCGGCCAGGCAGGCGGCCATGAGGTGATGTGCGTGGTGGTGGTCGGGGTGGCGGGCGCGTACCTGGTCGAAGGCGTGCTCGCGCTCGTCCACGGTGCCGTTGCGGCGGGCCAGCATCAGTACGGCCAGCCAGGGCGTGGGGTCGGCGGGCGCCATCCGGGCGGCCGCCCGGCAGCCCCGCAGGGCGGTCTGCGCGCTCTCCTTGCCGCGCAGGGCGCGTACGACGGTGGCGCAGGCCAGCAGGGCCGCGGCATCCGCGCTGTCCGGTTCGGCGAGCTGCCAGTCGCGGGCCCAGGCGGCGCTGGCCGCGCCCTGGGCCAGGACGACCATGCGGTGGCCGCGCCGGTCCCAGTCCGTGCCGGTTTCGGCCAGCAGCGTACGGACCTGGTTCCAGCGCCCGTGCGCCAGCGCGGCGGCGGCCAGGGCGAGCCGGGTGTCGTCCAGGGCGGGCGCGAGGGCCAGGGCGCCTCTGCCCCGTGGACGCCCGAACGGCAGTGGAGGAGTCATCGGCGGGGACTCTCCACGACGCGCATCACCTCCGGCCCCAACTGGGGGCGTGCCTGGACGACTTCGGCTGACGGGCCACGGTCCGGGGCGCTGGATCGGCCCAGTGGTCTGGTCCACGCCGGACGGGCACGCACAGCAAAGCGGCAGGCGCGGCCCCGCGTCAAGGCCGGACCGGGAATGGCCGAATCGGTCAACCTCCGCAAAGATCAAGGCGGTTGATGATCGGAATCCGCCGCCGTGATGGCCCGGCGATCGGGCCGTCCGCTCAGCCCACCGCCCGCGCCGCCGCGCGCCCCGCCGTACGCCCCGAGAAGAGACAGCCGCCCAGGAACGTGCCCTCCAGGGAGCGGTACCCGTGCACGCCCCCGCCGCCGAACCCGGCCGCCTCACCCGCCGCGTAGACCCCCGGCAGCGGCGCGCCGCCCTCGGTCAGCACCCGCGAGGACAGGTCCGTCTCCAGCCCGCCGAGCGTCTTGCGGGTGAGGATGCTCAGGCGTACGGCGATCAGCGGCCCCGCCTTGGCGTCCATCAGCCGGTGCGGCGGCGCGGTGCGGATCAGCCGGTCACCGAGGTATTTGCGCGCCCCGCGCACCGCGGTCACCTGGAGGTCCTTGGTGAAGGTGTTGGTGATCTCCCGGTCCCGGGCGACGATCTCGCGCCGCAGCGCCGACTCGTCGATCAGCGGCTCCTTGGTGAGGGCGTTCATCCGGCGTACGAGATCGGTCAGCGAGCGCTCCACGATGAAGTCCACGCCCTGGTCCATGAAGGCCTGGACGGGGCCGGGCGCGCCGGGCAGGGCCCGCCCCAGCACCTCACGGATGCTCTTGCCCGTCAGGTCCGGATTCTGCTCCGAGCCGGAGAGCGTGAACTCCTTCTCGATGATTTTCCGGGTGAGCACGAACCATGTGTGGTCGTAGCCCGTCTTCATGATGTGTTCGAGGGTGCCGAGGGTGTCGAAGCCGGGGAACAGCGGTACGGGCAGGCGGTTGCCGCGCGCGTCCAGCCACAGCGGTGACGGCCCGGAGAGGATGCGGATGCCGTGCTTGGGCCAGATCGGGTTCCAGTTGTCGATGCCCTCGGTGTAGTGCCACATGCGGTCGCCGTTGATCAGCCGCCCGCCCGCGGCCTCGGCGACGCTGAGCATCTGGCCGTCCACATGCGCGGGCACGCCCGAGAGCATCCGCTGCGGAGGGGTGCCCAGCCGCTCGGGCCAATGGGCGCGTACCAGGTCGTGGTTGCCGCCGATGCCGCCCGAAGTGACGATCACCGCCTGGGCCTTGAGCTCGAAGGCTCCGATCACCTCGCGGCTGCTGGGCGTGCCGCGCGGCGCTCCGGAGGGCTCCAGCACCTCGCCGCAGACCGTGTCCACCGCGCCCGCGCTGCGCGCCAGGACCGTCACGCGGTGCCGGAAGCGCAGTTCCACCCGGCCGCGCGCGACGGCCGCCCGCACCCGGCGCTCGAACGGCGCCACGATGCCGGGCCCGGTGCCCCAGGTGACGTGGAAGCGCGGTACGGAGTTGCCGTGCCCGGTGGCCTCGTAGCCGCCGCGCTCGGCCCAGCCCACCACCGGGAAGAGCCGCACGCCCTGCTGGTGGAGCCAGGAGCGCTTCTCCCCCGCGGCGAAGTCGACGTACGCCTTGGCCCAGGCGCGCGGCCAGTGGTCCTCGGGGCGGTCGAAGCCGGCCGCGCCGAGCCAGTCCTGCCAGGCCAGTTCGCGGCTGTCGCGGATGCGCAGCCGGCGCTGCTCGGGGGAGTCGACGAGGAAGAGGCCGCCGAAGGACCAGTGGGCCTGGCCCCCGAGGGACTGCTCGGGCTCCTGGTCGAGCAGGATCACCTTGCGCCCGGCCTCGGCGAGTTCCGCGGTGGCGGCCAGGCCCGCCAGCCCGGCTCCGATCACGATGACGTCAGCGTCGTAGGCCATGTCCCAGCCGTCCCCGCCTTCTGTGTCCTGTGTCCTGGCCGCGCGGTCCGGATGTCCCGGGCCCCGTCGGCCGACGCGCGCATCGCGCCAGGTGGCGCGCGCCGTGGGATTAGATCCTCAGCTCACCCGGCCACCGCGTCAACCTCGGGTTCCCCGCCGGTCCGCGAGGGTACCCGCGCACCACGCATGCGACGGGGCGGCGCCGGGGTGGCTATCCTCGGCCAAGTTCCCCTCGCCCCGCTCGACTTGAGGTGCGCGACGTGACGGTGATCCTTGTGGCCCTGGCTGCGGCGTGCTGCCTGGGGTTCGGATTCGTACTCCAGCAGGGCGCGGCGCAGCGCGCCCCCATGCAGGACTTCCTGTCCCTGCGGCTGCTGCTGGACCTGGTACGGATGCCCCGCTGGCTGGCCGGCATCGGCTTCATGGTGGCCGGCATGGCGCTGGGCGCGGTGGCACTGGGCATGGGCGAGATCACCCTGGTCGAGCCGCTGCTGGCGACCAATCTGCTGTTCGCCATGGCCCTGTCCAGACGGCTGACGGGCCAGCGTCTGGGCTGGCACGGCTGGGGCGGTCTGTGGCTGCTGGCGGGCGGTGTGACGGTGTTCGTCGTGGCCGGTCAGCCGCGCGGCGGGCGCAGCGTCTCCGACCCGCTGACGCACTGGGTGATCATGGGCGCGGTGCTGGGTACGGCGCTGCTGCTGGCGGCCTGCGCCAAACGGGTGCGGATGTCGCTGGAGGCGGCCCTCCTGGGGGTCGCGGCCGGTCTGGTGTACGGCCTGCAGGACGCCCTCACCCGTATCAGCGGCGACCGCTTCGGGCACGGCGGCTGGGCGCTCCTGCTCACCAGCTGGCAGCCGTACGCGATCGTGGCGCTGGGCATTCTCTCGCTGGTGCTGGTGCAGAGCGCCTTCGAGACGGCGCCGCTGCGGATGTCGCTGCCCGCCCTGACCGCCGCCCAGCCGCTGGCCGGGATCGTCTGCGGCGTGGGCTTCCTGGGCGACCGGCTGCGGATGACGACGGGCGCGCTGGCCTGGGAGGCGGTGGGGCTGGCGGCGATTGTCCTCGGCATCGTGCTGATCGGCCGCCATCCGGCGATGCCGCCCGGCATCGGCACGGCCGAGCGCTCCCGCGACCTCCAGCCGCACTGACCCCAACTTCCTCAGCCGACTTGCTTGTTGGCATCGCGCCGTTGACGGGGTACCCGGAATGCGTCCGTCCACCGCCGTCAACTCCCGCTCCCCGTCCACCCGTTCGTGGCACCACGGGCGCGCCCAGGGGCAGTTAATCGTTTCCTCGGATTGGACAGCGCCCGGCGCGCCGTGAATGATCCGGCGCCATGTCAGTACGTCCACCCACACCGGAGCGGGCGGTCCCCCAGGGCGTGCGCGTGGTGAGCCCGACGGTGGTGACCCCCGCCGCACGCCCCGTCGCACCGGGCCCCAAAGACACTCCGCGGGTCATCCGCGGCGAGGTCGTCCGCCCCCGGCGGCTCGCACCCGGCTACCGGGCCGCGGCCACCACGGTCCTGCTCTCGGCCGTCGGCGCCGCCTCGGTGCTGTTCCTGCTGATGCGCCAGGACCACCGGCACCTCGCGGCGGACCCGCCGCGCGAGATCGTGGCCTCCCGCCACGCACCGGCCTCGCCCGTGCCGTCGGCGCCACCGGCCCCCCTTCCGGGACCGGCCGTTCCGGGCCTCGGCGCCCCGGCGGCACCCGTCGACGGCGGGCTCGGCGACGGGGTGCACGGCACGCTGCCGGACTTCGCGGCCGGTACGGGCGGCACGCCCCGTACACCGGTGCCGCCGCCCGCGCCCGCCGACCCGCTCCCCGCCGCTCCCGCCGCGCCCTCCTCGGCCGCCCCGGACACGGCGGCGCAGCTGTGGGCCACGGTTCTGGCGTACGACGGGTCCGCCTCGCGCTTCGCCGGCCGGTATTCCTTCAGCGCGCGCTGGGACACCGAGGGGCGCGGCGGCGTCCTGCTCCGCGCCGCCTGGCGCGCCGACCGGCACGGCAGGCAGGACCGGGACGCCGATCGCGAGAGCGCGCCGCGCGCACGCGACGGCTGGGACAAGATCGCGGGGCCCGGCTCCCGTGCGCAGCGTACGGACCGCGCCCGGCACGCGGACCGGCGTACGGGCCGGGGCGAGAGCGGGCAGGCGGGCGAGCGCGGGCAGTCGGGCGGGAGCGGGGAGCGGCGCGGCGGCGAGGGGCGGCGCTGGGACCGGTCCGTGGGCGGGGCCGAGGGCGAGGAGCGGCGCGGCGGGCACCGCGGCCAGCAGCGGCGGGGGCACGGCCGCCACTGACCCCCGGGGAACCGGCGGCGGCGGCCTCCCGGTGAGGCGTACGGGGCCTCACCGGGACCGGCACCGCAGGCCGCGGCGGACGGCCCGCGAGCGGCCGCGGGCCGTCTGGTTCCATGGCCACCATGAGCGATCAGCCTCTCCCCCAGGACGCCCCCCGGACCCCACTGACCCCTCACACCCCACAAACTCCGGCAACCTCACAACAACCGCTCAACGCGGACGAAATCCTCGACATCGTCGACGAGAACGACCGGGTGGTGGGGCAGGCCCCGCGCGGTGAGGCCTACGCCCGCCACCTCCGCCACCGCTGCGCGTTCGTCCTGGCCCGGGACGCCGAGGACCGGATCTTCGTGCACCGCCGTACCGCGCGCAAGCTCGTCTTCCCCTCGCACTACGACATGTTCGTCGGCGGCGTGGTCGGCGCGGGCGAGTCCTACGACACCGCGGCGCTGCGCGAGGCCGAGGAGGAACTGGGCGTCCAGGGACTCCCGCGGCCCGTACCGCTGTTCAAGTTCCTCTACTCCACCGCCGAGCACAGCTGGTGGTCCGCCGTCTACGAGGTGCGCTGCGAACTGCCCGTGGACCCGCAGGAGTCGGAGGTGGCCTGGCACGCCTTCCTCACCGAGGAGGAGCTGACGCGGCTGCTGCCGAAGTGGCCGTGGGTGCCGGACGGCCTGGAGGCCTACCACCGCCTGCGCGCGTGGTACACCGAGCAGGGCGCCGATAGCGACGGGTAGTGTTCTGGCCATGATCCTCACCGACAGACTGCGGTCGATCGGCGCGGGGGTGCGGCTGTGGTTCGCGCCCGAGCGGATCCGCGAGGAGGGCGATACGCCCGACTACCGCTTCTCGCTGGCCAACGAACGGACGTTCCTGGCCTGGCTGCGGGCCGCCCTCGCCCTGGTCGCCGGCGGTTTCGCGGTGGATCAGTTCCTGCCCTCGCTGCACCCTGTGGTGCGGCTGGTGTGCACGGTGGCCCTCCTGGCCGCCGGCGTCCTGTGCGCGATCCGCGCGGTCAACCACTGGGTACGCTGCGAACGCGCCATGCGCCGCGGCGAGGACCTGCCCGCCTCCCGCTTCCCGACCGCCCTGGCCGTGGCCGTCGCCCTGCTCGCGGTGGCCATGGTCGTCCTGGTCCTCCTCGGCTGGACGCGATGACCCCATGCCGGACACCGCGCATGACACGGCAGGCTCCCCCGCCCCGCCTCGCGACCCCGGCCTGCAGCCGGAGCGCACCCGGCTGTCCTGGCGGCGCATCACCCTCGCCTACGCGGCAGTCACCCTCCTCGCCATCCGCGCCGTCCTCAACGGCCGCACCGGCTCCCCCGCGGCGGTCCTCACCGCGGCCCTCCTGGCCCTCACCTGGCTCGCTTTCCTGGCCACCGCCCACCGCCGGCTGCGCTCCCTGACCGCCTCCCGGCGCCCCGCGACCCTCTCGCCCCGCACCGCCGCCTTCGCGGTGGCCTGCACCATCGCACTGGCCGTGGGCGGCGCGGCGATCATCCTCTGAGAACGGGCCGGGCCGCCGGGGCTACGCCGCCCGGCCCGCGCGTATCTCCCGTGCCAGCGCGCGTATCCGGCGGTCGGCGAAGCCCGGCTCGGCGGACATGCCCTTGACGATCCGGTCGCGCACCGCGCGCTCGCGGCCGGCCGCCACCAGCGCCAGGGACTCGGCGAGCGCCTGCGGCAGCCGCTCGTGCCGGGGCACCCGCGCGGCCTGCTCGTCGAACCAACTGCCGTACGGGAAGGAGGGGTTGACCTTGGGCTGATGGTTTCCCAGCCAGCCCCAGACCGGGAAGTCCAGCGACACGTTGACGACATGCCCGGCCGGGAGCGTGCGCACCCACGAGCTGCTCTCGGACTGCTGCCAGCGCCAGTGGTTCGGGCTGGTCCTCCCCCGGATCGTCACTCCCGCGTAGCGCAGCTTGCGGCGGATCACCTGCCAGGGCTCCCGGCTCTGTGCGATCCAGGCGGCCAGTTCCTTGTGCAGGGTGTCGAAGGTGCCGCCCCGGTGGACGACATCGATTAGCGCGACGGGGCGTTTGCGACGGGCCAGGGCACAGGGGGCGAGCCCGACGGAGGCCAGGTGCTCACGCAGCCGCTGGCGCGAGCGGCCCGGCATATGGCCTCCCCACAGCCCGGACGTGGAGAGCGGCAGCCGCAGCAGCCCGCCCGTCTGGCGCGAGGTGCCCTCGTACACCCCGGTCAGCAGGTCGTGCATGCTGTCCAGCGAGCGGCCGACGAAGCACAGATCGGCCGCGGCGGTACGGGCCAGGACCTCGGCCGTGCACGCGACGAGCTCGTTCAGATACCACAGGTCGGCGGGCTCGGCGCCGTCCGTGAGCACGCCGAGCCGATCCGCGCCGCGGTCGGGCGAGGCCGCCGGCGACCAGCGGAAGGGCCGGGGCGGGCGGGGTGCGTCGGGCGGGCTCGTGCTCATGGTCACCAGTGGACCATCCGCCACTGACAACGGGCACTCGCATTCCCCTCCCGTGCCGCAAGGCCCGTTCACGCCCCGCCGCCGCCCGCCCCGTGACTCACTGCCCGTGCGCGCCGATCGGCGGCAGGGCGGCCCTGGGCTCCAGGCCCTGGAACCAGAAGCCGGCCAGGAAGGCCAGGGCCGACTCCTGGAGGCCGGCCCGGTCGAGGCCGCCGGCGGGCAGCGGGACGCAGCCCATGTCGCGGATGAGGGTCCGTACGGTCTCCAGGGCCATGGGGTCGTCGCCGCACAGGGGGACGGCGAGCGGCTCGCCGTCGAAGAGCGGCGGGGCCGTGCGCCATACCGCGGGTGTGCAGAGGTTGAAGGCCTTGACGACATGGGCGCCTTGGGCGACCGCGGCGATGTGCGCGGCGGCGCTCGGCCGGCCGCCCGCGACGGGCAGCGGGGTGCCCTTCTCGGCCGGGTCGGTGCTCATGGGGTTGACGCAGTCGATGAGGGTGCGCCCCCTGAGCGTTCCCTGCGCGGCGCCCGCCTGGCGCAGGGCGTCCTCCACCGCCGCGTACGGCACCGCCAGCAGCGCCGCCGTACCGAATCCGGCCGCCTCGCGCAGGCTGCCGTGGCGCGCCGTGCCGCCGATCCGCTCGGCCAGCGCGGCCGCCTTCTTCCCGTCACGCCCGGCGACCAGCACCTCGTGGCCGCTCTCGGTCCACCGAGTGGCCAGCGCCTCGGCCATGTTCCCCGTGCCCAGAATTCCGATCCGCATCAGCGGTCCTCCCCTTCAGCCCACCACGGCAGCTCTGTGCCGCGGCTGTCTGCCGCGGCGCTCTCCATGGGTTACGTCCATGGACACTAGGCAGGTCGTCGGACACCATTCGGTGCGTAACGGATCGGCTAGAAGGGGCGGGATGAGCAGCGATTTCTCGGACGGGGCGGACGCCAGGCCACACTACGAGTTCCTCGCCGACTGCCGTGCGCGCATCGGCATGGACCTGCTGTCGCACTCCTGGAACGGCGTGGTGATCTACGCGCTGGACGCGGGCCCGCGGCGGCCCGGTGAGCTGCGCACGGCGATCGGCGGCATCAGCGCGAAGGTGCTGACACAGACGCTGCGCAGGCTGGAGGGGTACGGGCTGGTGCAGCACCGGCGCTACGCGGAGGCGCCGCCGCGCGTGGAGTACGAACTGACCGCGCTCGGCCGGACCTTGATCGGCCCGCTGGGGGCTCTGGCGCGGTGGTCGTGGGAGCACGGTGACGCGATCGTGGCGGCGCAGGAGCGCTCCGAGTGCCATGCTGGGGCCAATGAATGACACCGTGTCATACGGGCCTCTCCGCCGGGGACTCCCGCGGGCCGCGGCGGGTGGCCGGGCCCGCGCCCGCACGGTTTCCGTGACCCGCGACACCCCGAGCGTCACCGGCTGAAGCGCGCGGGCGGTGGTGCGTGACGGACGCCCCATGTACGGCCTCTGGACTCCATACCGACTAGTCGGCATGATCGTGCGGGGGCGGTCCGGCACCGGCACCGCCCCGTACGGAGACCCGATCCGACCGTTCACTCCGCATGGAGGCGCACGATGACCAAGGGCAACCCCCCGGGCCTGGACCTGGAGCGGCTGCGGGACCACCTGGAGCGCGAGCGGCCGGGGCTGGTCCACGGCCCGCTGGGCGCGGAGCTGATCGAGGGCGGGCGGTCCAACCTCACCTACCGGATCACCGACGGCACCGGCCAGTGGGTGGTGCGCCGCCCGCCGCTGGGCCACGTCCTGGCCACCGCGCACGACATGCGGCGCGAGCACCGCGTCATCGGCGCGCTGCACCCCACCCCGGTGCCGGTGCCCCGCGCGCTGCTGTTGTGCGAGGACGAGTCGGTCATCGGGGCGCCGTTCTACGTCATGGAGCTGGTGGCCGGCACGCCGTACCGCACCGCCGCCCAGCTGACCGCGCTCGGCCCCGAGCGCACCCGCGGCGTGCTGCTCTCGCTTGTGGACACGCTCGTCGAACTGCACGCCGTGGACCCGCAGACGGTGGGGCTGGGCGACTTCGGCCGCCCCGACGGCTTCCTTGAGCGGCAACTACGGCGCTGGAGCAAGCAGTTGGCGGCCTCGCGCAGCCGCGATCTGCCCGGCATCGACGCGCTCCAGGAGTCCCTGGCGCGGGCGCTGCCGCCGTCCCCCTCCCCTGCCGTGGTCCACGGCGACTACCGCCTGGACAACGTCCTGGTCGGCGCGGACGACCGGATCACGGCGGTGCTGGACTGGGAGATGTCCACGCTCGGCGATCCGCTCACCGACCTGGGCCTGCTGGTGATGTACAGCGAGCAGGAGGACACCCCCGGCTCCCCGGTCACCACGACCCGCAGCGCGCCGGGGCACCCCGAGCCCGCGGAGCTGATCGAGCGGTACGCGGCCCGCTCCGGCCGGGATGTCTCCCACATCGCCTGGTATACCGCGTTCGCCTATTTCAAACTCGCGGTCATCCTCGAAGGCATTCACTACCGTTTCACGCTCGGCCAGACGCTCGGCGCGGGCTTCGACCGGATCGGCGAACTCGTCCCGGTGTTCATCGACCACGGGCTCTCCAAGCTCACCGCCCTGAAGGAAGGCTGAGGCACCGCCATGGACTTCGCATACGACGCGCGCACCGAAGAGCTGCGCGACAGGCTGCTGACCTTCATGGACGAGCAGGTCTACCCCGCGGAGAAGGTCGCCGACGAGCAGCGCGCGGCCCTGGACTCGCCCTGGGACACCCCGCCGGTCGTCGAGGAGCTCAAGGCCAGGGCGCGCGAGCAGGGGCTGTGGAATCTCTTCCTCCCCGACCACGAGTACGGCGCCGGGCTGACCAACCTCCAGTACGCCCCGCTGGCCGAAATCACCGGAAGAAGCCCGCAGTTGGCGCCCGTCGCCCTGAACTGCGGGGCGCCGGACACCGGCAACATGGAAGTCCTCGCACAGTTCGGCACCGACCGGCAGAAGAAGCAGTGGCTGGAGCCGCTGCTGGCCGGCGAGATCCGCTCGGCGTTCGCGATGACCGAGCCCGAGGTGGCCTCCTCCGACGCGACGAACATCGAGACCCGTATCGACCGGGACGGCGACGAGTACGTCATCAACGGCCGCAAGTGGTTCATTTCAGGCGCGATGAACCCGCAGTGCGAGATCTTCATCGTGATGGGCAAGACCGACCCGGACGGCGCGGACATCCGGCGCCAGCAGTCGATGGTGCTGGTGCCGCGCGACACCCCGGGGCTCGAAGTCCGGCGCGCCATGCGGGTGTACGGCTACGAGGACCACTACCACGGCGGGCACGCCGAGGTGACCTTCGACAACGTCCGCGTCCCGGTGGGAGCGCTGATCGGCGAGGAGGGCGGCGGCTTCGCCATCGCCCAGGCCCGCCTGGGCCCCGGCCGCATCCACCACTGCATGCGGCTGATCGGCATGGCCGAGCGCGCCATCGACCTGATGTGCCGCCGCGCGGTGACCCGTACCGCCTTCGGCAAGCCGCTGGCCCACCAGGGCGTCGTCCAGGAGTGGATCGCCGACGCCCGCGTCGCCGTCGAGCAACTGCGCCTGCTGGTCCTGAAGACGGCCTGGCTCATGGACACCGTCGGCAACCGCGGCGCACACACCGAGATCCAGGCCATCAAGATCGCCACCCCTCGCACCGTCGTGGACATCCTCGACCGCGCCGTCCAGCTCCACGGCGCCGGCGGCGTCAGCCAGGACTTCCCCCTCGCCGAACTCTGGGCCGGCGCCCGCACCCTCCAACTCGCCGACGGCCCCGACGAGGTCCACCAACGCTCCCTGGCCCGCCGCGAACTGAGGCGTCATCAGACATCCGACTGACGCGGCAGGCGCAGCGGGAGCCCGTGGGGCGGCGGCCGTGCGCGGCGCCGCCCCGGCGGCTGCTTACGGTCGCAGGGCCCGCAAGAGGAGGTCGGCCAGGTGGTCGGCGACCTGCTGGGGGGTGAGGGGGCCGTCTTCGCGGTACCAGGTGCCCAGGTGGTGGACCGAGCCGAAGTGGTAGTCGACGACGAGGTCGGCGGGGGTGGCGTCGCTGAAGACGCCGCTGCGCTGGCCCTCTTCCACCAGGGCGCGGAAGCGCTCGTGGTAGCGGCGGCGTTCGGCGCGTACCTGCTTGTCCTTCTCCGGGCCCAGGTGGTGCATGGAGCGGAAGAAGATCTTGGTGTCGTCGAGGTTCTCGATGGTGGTGACCACGACGTCGGCGGCGGCGTCCCGCAGGCGCTTCTCCACCGGCGCGTCCGCGTTCGCGAAGTGGTCCAGGCGCTCCTGCTGGAGGCGCAGCACCCGCCCGTAGACCTCGTGCAGCAGATCGTCCTTGGAGCCGAAGTAGTGGTACAGGGCCCCCTTGGTGACGCCCGCCGCCTCGACGATCTCCTGTACGGAGGTACGGTCGTAGCCGCGCTCCGCGAAGAGGCGGGTGGCGGTGGCCAGCAGCCGCTGGGCCACGGGCTTGGTGCCACCTTCCGTCCTGCCGGCCATCCCCGTCACCTGTCCTTCGTCCGTGCCTGCGGTAGTGCGAGCCGCGCCTGGTCGCGCAGTTCCCTGCGGAGGATCTTCCCACTGGTCGTCTTCGGCAGATCGGGCAGGACCTCCACCTCCCGCGGATACTTGTACGCCGCCAGCCGCTCTTTGCAGTAGGCCGCCAGTCCGACCGGGTCCGGCTCGTGCCCCGGGCGCAGACTGACGTACGCCTTGACCGACTCCCCCCGATAGGCGTCGGGCACACCGACCACCGCCGCTTCGCGCACCGCGGGGTGCGTGTACAGGACGTCCTCGACCTCTCTGGGCCATACCTTGAAGCCCGAGGCGTTGATCATGTCCTTCTTGCGGTCGACGACATAGAGCCAGCCGTCGCTGTCCATGAACCCGATGTCGCCGGTGCGCAGTTCACCGTCGGGCAGCGCCGCCGCGGTGGCGTCGGGCCGCCGCCAGTAGCCGGGCACGACCTGCGGACCGCGCACCGCGATCTCGCCCTGTTCGCCGAAGGGCACGTCCCGGCCGTGGCCGTCGATGATCCGTATCACCGTGTCGGGTCCGGGGGCGCCGACCGCGAGCGTGCCGGAGTGGGGGTCCACCGGCGCCACGGTGCCGAGCGGGACGCTGGCGCAGGGCGCGGTGCACTCGGTCAGCCCGTAGCCGTTGTGCAGGTACGGACCGAAGTCGGTGCGGAACCTCTCCACCAGCGCGGGCGGCAGCGGCGCCCCTCCGCAGTACATCGCCTGGAAGGAGGTGAAGTGGTCGCGGCCGGCGCGGGGGTGGGCCATCAGCGCCATATAGGCGGTGGAGGGGCCGACCGTATAGGCGGGGCGGTGTTCCACGAAGGCGTCCAGGACGACGCCCGCCTCGAAGCGGTGGGCCAGGGCGAGGGTGCCCGCGTTGGCGATACAGGAGGCCAGTTCGCTGACCATGCCGGTGATGTGGAACAGCGGGGCCATCGCGAAGTAGGTGGCGCCGTCGGGCAGCGCGAGGCCGACGCGCTGCCGCTCGGCGTTGTGGGCGATGTTGCCGAAGGTGTTGGTGGCGCCCTTGGGGAGGCCGCTGGTGCCGGAGGTGTAGCTGATGAGCGCGATGTCCTCGGGGGCGGGCTCCCGTACGCGCGGCGCCGAGCCGGCCCCCGGCGCGCTGCGGGCCGCCGTCAACAGGTCCTGCGCCCCTTGGCCCGCGGCTTGCTCCGCGGCCCCGCCCGGCCGCCCGTTACGCAGTACCCGCGCGTCATTGCGGGTCTGCAGGTCGCTCTCACAGGCGGTCAGCGCGATCCGTACGGACGGCACCGCGGCCGCGGTCTCGCGCAGGAAGTCCGCCCAGGTGCCGTCGGCGCAGATGACGGCGGTGACCTCGGCGTCGGTCAGGATGTGCCGCATCTCACCCGATTTGTACATGGGGTTGACGGGTACGGCCACGCCGCCCGCCTTCCAGATGCCCAGCAGCGCGAGCACGAAGTGCGGGGTGTTCTGGAGCATCACGGTGGCCCGGTCGCCGGGCCGGAAGCCGTGCGCGGCGAGGTGGCGGGCCACGCCGTCGGAGAGCGCGTCGGCCTGTGCGTAGGACAGCCGCCCGTCGAAGTAGGCGAGCGCGGTGCGGCCGGGGACGCGGCGTACCGCGTCCCGGAAGGCGTGCAGTGTCGAGGGGCTCGGGTCGACGGGAGCGCGCTGGGCGTCGGTGAACAGCGCCAGCCACGGCTTGTCCTGGTAGGAGGTCATCGAGGTGTGGCCCTTCCTTCCTGTGCGTCCTGTGGTCCGGCACCCGGCCCTCGGATTCCGCTGGTGCCCAAACCTACGGCCGGATGCGTGTTTCCCCCGATTCCGCTTTCTCGCTCGCCACGGCCCGCCGCGGTCAGTCGTCGACCCCCTCCAGCCGGCGCTGGAGGCGGTTCATCCCGCCGAGCCAGCGCTCGGGATCGGCGGCCCGCGCGGTGGCGTACCCGGCGACCTCCGGGTGCGGCAGGACCAGGAAGCGGCTCTGCGCCATGGCCTCGAAGAGGGCCTCGGCGACGGCTTCGGGCTCGATGGCGGTGGGGGCGAGCACGAGGTCCCCCGCGCTGCCGGTGCCGGCGAGCATGTCGGTCCGTACGCCCTGGGGGCAGATGGCGTGCACCGCCACGCCGCGGTGACGGTAGGTCAGCGACAGCCACTCGGCGAAGGCCAGCGCGCCGTGCTTGGTGACGCTGTACGGCGCCGCGCCGACCATGGTGAGCAGCCCGGCGGCGGAGACGGTGGAGACGAAGCGGCCCGAGCCGCGCTCCAGCCAGTGCGGCAGCAGTTCCCGGGCGGCCCGTACGTGCGCCATGACGTTGACGTCCCAGGCCAGCGCCCAGTCCTCGTCGGGCGCTTCGGGGCCGCCGCCGGTCGGCACGCCCGCGTTGGCGCAGAAGATGTCGACCGTGCCGCCGAGCGCTTCGCGGGCCGCGGGAACGACGGCGGAGGCGTCGCCGGGGACGGCCGTCCCGCCGATCTCGGTGGCGATACGTTCCGCCTTGGCCTTGTCCAGGTCGTTGACCACGACGCGGGCGCCCTGGTCCGCGAACGCGCGGGCGAGCGCGGCTCCGATGCCGCCGCCCGCCCCGGTCACGACAACTGCCTTGTCCCGTACGGCTTCCGGCACGGCTCGCACGCCTGC
The DNA here is from genome assembly GCF_058245575.1 of Streptomyces sp. UF-297. NCBI lineage: Bacteria > Bacillati > Actinomycetota > Actinomycetes > Kitasatosporales > Streptomycetaceae > Streptomyces > Streptomyces sp. UF-297. The sequence goes on from NZ_JBSIBZ010000014.1 coordinate 91,119, forward strand.
CCCCTTCGGTCTCCATCGACTGGACTGCCGGGCAGACTAACCAGTCGGTATGTCGCGGCGGAAGACCGCCGACGCGATCCGGAGAACCGGGGGGCGTGATCCGGGCAGCCGTCCGCCGCCTCCTCTGCGGGATTCCGCCGCGCGCGGCCGCCGCCTGCGTTCCCCGGGGGCCTGTGGCGCGTTAGCGTGCGCACGACACGGACCCCGACCACGGAGGTGTGCGCATGGCCCTGTCGAGACGGAATCTCCTGGCGTCAGCGGGTGCGGCGGGCGCGGTGGTCACCGCGGCGGCGGGCCCCTGCGCGGCCGCCGAGGCCGCCGGATCCCGGCCCGAAGGGGGCGCCGCGCACGGCGGCGGCCGGCCCCGGGTGCGTACCGGATTCGACCGGCTGGCCGAGGGCGGCTACCAGCAGCTGGCGGGCCGCAAGGTCGGCGTCGTCACCAACCCGACCGGCATCACCCCCCAGGCGCGGCACATCGTGGATGTGATGCACGCCGACGAACGGGTGGATCTGACGGCCGTATTCGGCCCCGAGCACGGCTTCAGGGGAACGGCCCAGGCGGGCGGCTCCGAGGGCAGTTACACCGACCCCGCCACCGGGCTTCCCGTGCACGACACCTACGGCAAGAGCGCCCGGGAACTGGCCGGAATCTTCACCAAGTCCGGCGTGGACACCGTCGTCTTCGACATCCAGGACGTCGGCGCCCGCTTCTACACCTACATCTGGACGCTGTACGACTGCATGGTCGCGGCCGCCCTCGCCGAGCGGCGCCTGGTCGTGCTGGACCGGCCCAACCCCGTCACCGGGCGCGGCGCGTACGGGCCGCTGCTCCAGCCCGCGCTGGCCTCCGGAGTGGGGCGGGAGCCGATCGCGCTGGCGCACGGCATGACGGTGGCGGAGCTGGCGATGCTCTTCAACGACGCGTTCGTGCCCCGCGCGGCGGGGCGGGCCACCGACCTGGCGACGGTGGGCATGAAGGGGTGGCGGCGCGGCGACTTCTTCGACACCACGGGGCTGCCGTGGGTGCCGCCGAGCCCCAACATGCCCACCCCCGACACCGCCCTGGTCTACTCCGGCACCTGTCTGTTCGAGGGCACCAACCTCTCGGAGGGACGGGGCACGACCAGGCCCTTCGAGCTGCTGGGCGCCGACGGCATCGACCGCAAGTGGGCGGCGGCGGCGAACGCGCAGGGCCTGCCCGGAGTGCACTTCAGGGAGGCGTACTTCGCGCCGACCTTCTCCAAGTTCCAGGGCAAGACGATCGGCGGGGTCCAGCTGCATGTGCACGACCGGGACGCCTTCGATCCGGTCCGTACCGGCATCGCGCTGCTGGTGACCGCCAAGAAGGTGTGGGGCGGCTTCGCCTGGCGCCCCGACCACTGGATCGACAAGCTGACGGGCACGACGTCCGTACGGACCATGATCGACGCGGGCGCCGGCGCCGATGAGGTGGTGGCGGCCTGGCAGGACGGGCTGGCGCGCTTCCGGACGCTGCGGCGGCGGTACCTGCGGTACGCATAGCGCCGGACGCGAGGAGTGCGTCGCGAGGGGGCGTCGCGGGGGGGGGGGGGGGGGGGGGGGGTGGGGGGGGCGCGGTGGGGGCGGTAACCCCCACCCACCGGTGGTGCGGAAGACCGCACCGGCATCGGGGTGCAGGCACCATGGCACGGCCCACGCTCACTGCCGGATCATCATTTTCCAAGCTCCTGCGGAGAGTTGAGGAGGATCCGGCATGGTGAGAACCGCGCGGCGGCGGCTGCCGCTGCTGGCCGTCACGGCGTCAGCGTCCGGCGCCGTACGGCACCTGCTCGGCCACCCCTGCGGGGACCGGCGTACGGGGCGAGGTCGCGGCCGGAGCGCGGTCGGCGGGCGCCGCCGTGCCGTGCCGGGGCGCGACGGACGGCTGCGTGGGTGCCGCGAGCGTCAGGGTGATGTCGCTCTGCCCGGTGCCCGGCGAGACCCAGCCGGAGACGCTGCCGGCGTAGACCTTGCCGAAGGCGGTGGTGGTGCCGGGCAGGACCTGCTGGGTGCCGTTGGGCATGGTGGCGGTGGCCGCGACGCCCCGCGGGGCCTTGACGGTCACACTGTCGCCGATCCGGTATGCGGTGACCTCATTGGCCTTGACGGCGCTGCGCCAGGCGGACCGGTCGCGCAGTTCGGCGCCGATCTCCTTCATCCGCAGGTTCACCAGCGGCGCGCTGTCCGCGTACAGCGCCGTGTACTGGTCCAGCACGCCGTCCATCACCGGGTAGCCGATCCGGTCCTCGGCGAGGTTGGACTGGTGGATGAAGTGCGGGCGCGGGTCGTTGCCCAGGGCGTGGCCGAGCGCGGTCTGTGTCTCCAGCGGCACGATGTAGTCGGCGAAGCCGGTGCTCTTGTCCAGCGGGGCCGGCATGCAGGTGCTGTTGGGCTGGTCCTCGCACAGGCCGCTGCCGCCCTGGGCGCGGCTGGTGTAGAGCCAGTTGTACTCGTCCACCTGGTCGGCCACCCGGCCCGCGTTGTAGAAGATGTTCACCGGGTAGCGGGCGACGGTCAGCGCGGGGCCGATCTTGCGCTGGTCGGGGTCGCGGGACATATCGGCGCCCAGCCAGGCGATGCGGTTCTCGCCGAGCGCGGGCGCGAGGTTGGGGTTGTCCTCGGGCTGCTGCGGCAGCAGCTTCATCCCCGAGTGCTCACCGGTGACCAGCTCGTCGGGCTCTGTAGGCAGTCGCCCCTGGTCGGCCCACTGCTGGTTCTCGGAGATCTGCCGGGAGATCTCCGTCTGGCTGACGTAGCGCGTGGAGCCGTCGGAGTTGGTGGCGCACTTCCACGGCACGACCGTGGTGTTCTGCACACAGCCCAGGTAGGGGTGGTCGTAGGTGTGGTTGATCCAGCGGAACTCGTTGCGGGTGGCGATGAATTCGTCCGCGAGCCGGTCGATGCCGTTGTGCTCGCGGCGCCACTCCTCGCTTCCGCCGCCGTTGTAGGCCATGTCGAGCTTGAAGTTGCGGTTCTTCTGCCAGGTGACGGCGTGGCGTACGTCCTCCGGGGTCATCCGGATGGAGCTGACGGTGCCCTCGCCGGGCTGGCAGTCCACATCGCCGGGGGTGCAGTTCAGATCCGAGTCCCAGCGGTCGTCGGCGGCGTAGACGTCGTCGATGTGGACCGCGAAGTAGTTGCGCGAGGCGCCGAGCCGTACGTTCTGGGTCATCCAGTCGACGATGCCGCGGGCGAGCAGCTTGAACTGCTGCTGGTGCTGGTTGTAGGCGAAGGTGACCACCAGCTGGCGGCGGCCGTCGTGGCGGTATTCGCCGACCAGGGTGCCCTTGGCGCTGCGCCCTGGCACCGGCGCCTCGACGTAGCTGGTGAAGTCCGCGCCCGGAGCCGGCTGGGACAGGAAGGCATAACTCTCATTGACCATCGGCGAGTTGTCCTCGAACGGCACGCCGCCCTTGAGGTAGCCGAACGCCCCGCTGCGGCCCGTCGGCGTCACCTGCGCGCGCACCCCGTCCACCGGCCCGCTGTAGCCGTTGCTGCCCGGCACCTGGAGCCCGACCTGCGGGCGCGCATAGGTGTAGGCGTCGACCTGCGGAATCGCATAGGCCTTCTCGTACGCGGTGATCGCGGCCATCTCCGCCGACCCCACCGGGAACGGGTTGTCGTTGGGCAGCACGACCGCCTGGTACTTGGCCCGCGGGCCGCCGTCCACCGTGTCGGCCAGGAAGTCGGCGTCGATGACCGGACGGCCGGTCTTCCTGAGGTCGACCAGGGTGTACGGCGTTCCCTCGCCGTCCAGTTCGGCGGTGATGGCGGCGGTGGCGGGGCCGCCGTCGGTGACGACGAGCACCCGCAGATCGATCCGCGGCGCCGCCGGTGCAGCCGACGCGGGCACCGACGGCGCCGCGAGCGCCAGCAGCAGTGCGCCGGTCGCCAGCGCGGCAGCGCGATGGCTGCGGTGTCTGTTCCGCTTCACGTGGTGAGGTCCCTCCCCTGAGAGGCCCGGCCGGCCCCCAACCCGAAAGGAGCCCGCTCCGAGCGCAAGAGCCCGGCCGCCGCGACCGACGCAGCGCCGTCCTCTGTGACGGAACACATGGTGAGACTCTTCTGGGGTTCTTGAGTGCCTTCTGTGAAACATGACGAAAAAGATCGGCCGGTGTGCAGCGTGCCGGGCGCCGGACAGCGCCCCCGCGCGGGTGCCCTGCAGGCGGCACACCGGGCCGGACCGGCGCGAATGCCCCGTCCGCAGACGGTGCACACCCGATCGGGACGAGTGGGGAGCGATACGGCGAGCCGCACCCCCGCCACCGATTCCGGCCACCTCACCCGCACAACTGGCCGACTGCCAGGGCGGATTCGTGGCCGTTCGGGGGAGATTCGCGGCGCACACGGAACCGGCCGACCCCGGGGAGGGATCGGCCGGCAGGCAGTGTGGCCTTCCGTGGCGCGCGGCGCCGGTCGGCGCTCAGGCTGCGCAGGTCACCCGGGTGGTCGGGGTGTTGAAGGTGCCGTCCTTGTGCTCCGTGCCGTCGTTGAACTCGTAGTAGACGTAGGAGTACCAGGCGATGTTGCCGTTGCAGCCGGAGTCGGCGGCGATCTGGACGGGGATCGTGACGGTGCGGCTGGTGCCGGGCGGCACCGGGACCTGGTAGTTCACACCGAGCGTGGTGGTACCGCTGCCGGTGCAGCTGACTCCGGTGCCGGCGCAGGTGCCGAAGGTGTACTTCAGGTCCGGACGCTGGGTGGTGGCCCAGGTCGGCTGCACGGACTGGTAGACGAACCAGATGTCCGTGCTCTGGTTGTTGGTGAAGGTCATCGTGAGATTGACCGTGGTACCGGGCGTCGCGGTCGGCTTGTCGACGGTGAAGGCCAGGTCGGGCGCGGCGTTGGCGGTGGCGGCGGTGGCCGTCTGGCCGAGGCCTAAGAGGGCGAGGGCGAAGGCGAGGACGGCGGCGAGACCGAAACGTCTGAGCTGAGTGATTCGCATGGGCAGGGACGCTACGAAGCACACGCCCAACGCGTCTACCCCTCATGCCGCCCGCCACACGGCAATGGCGCGTTCTGCCCGATCCACTCGAACCACACCCACCCCGACAAGCCGTCTCATTCCCCTTCTTGACCGCACTGCGGATCGCGGAAGGAGGGGTGGGGCCGCACCCGAAAGGATCTTGCGGCCACTCCTCGATCCGGCGAAGCCGCGCTAGTGGAACGGCGCGTTCGGGGCGTACGGCCGCCCCGTCCGTCCCTTCCGCCAACTCTTCGGCGCCACCGACCAGTTCTCGCCGCGTACCGCATGATCCAGCGTGCGCCCGCCCTGCCCAGGGACCGGTCGCGATCGGCTCAAAGCAGCCGTCCCCCGGGCTTTCCGCCGCCTCGTCCCTTTTCCTTGCGGAGCCGCTCTATCTCCTCCGGCGAGGGCTTGCCCTTCTGCTGCTTCTTCCTGGACTGTTTCTCCCGGCGTTCCAATTCCTTTGCCGTGCGGGAGGGGTTGGCGGAGTGCAGGGCTTCGTGCTGCATTTCCTCGTAGCCCTGCCGGATGTAGCCGGGCATGGAGGTATAGGTGGCCGCCCGCTGCACCTGTTCGTATGTCGGGTCGCCCAGGGAGTGGCGCTGCGCCGTCTCGGTCGACCAGTGGTCCAGCAGATGGGTGAGCCAGGCGCGATGGGCCTGCTGCGCCGCGTCGTTCTGCATTCTGTTGTCGCCGCTGAGCGGAAGGACGAGGGAGAGAGTGGGGCCAGGGCCGCTCGCCACGGAGAATTCCGGGAAGTGGCGGGCGGGAGGCAGCCCGATGTCGGAGAGCAGGTCGTCCAGGGGGCGTACGGACGCGTTCTCGGAGCCGGAGCCCGAGCCGGTACCACTGCCAGTGCCAGTGCCGGATTCAGCGCCCGATCCGGATGCGGAGGCGTCGGGGGCAATGGCGTACGTGACCAGGGACCCGGGACGGGAATGGCGTTCCAGGGCGGCGATGTCCTCACCCCTGACGCCGTATTGGTCGGCCGCGGCATTGACATCCACATTGAGCGAGCGCTCTCCCAGCACGCCCGCCTGGCCTTCACCGATGGCCGTGGAGGTGATGTCGCCATAGGTCTGTTCCGGGACGAGCCAGGAGCGGATGAGCGGCCGGCCGTTCTCCGTCGAGAGAGGCTTTCCCGATGCCAGGGCCTGCGCTCGGTAGGTGCGCATGTAGTGCAGGGCTCGCCACGGCTGCCCGGCATTGATCCATGCCGTCCCTTGCTGGTTGACGAGCTCGATACGGTTCTCGGCGCTGCTCTGGCGTACGTCCTTGTGGCCGCTCCCGGGTTTCGCGGGCGCGTACACCACTTGGTAGACACGGACCCAGCGTTCCCCGTCGTGCACTTCGACCTGGACGTTGGACCGGTGTACGAGATGCCGTTGCTGTTCCGGGAGGTCGGCGGGGCTCACGCCCACCGGGACGGGAAAGTAGGCCGGGGCGTGCCAGATGGGGTGGCGGATGCTCTCCAGCCTGTCGCGGACCGTCGACTCCTGTGGTGTTCCGGCGAGTTCCACCAGCTTCCTTTCGAGCTGGCGCATGACGATCTGTTCGGGGGTGGGGCTCGCCACTCCCTCCGCGACGAGTTCCGCCGCGATCTCCTCCTCGTACGCCTCCTGCTCCCGGTCGGTCAGTTTCAGCAGCGGATCGGTCTCCATTTCGCGGGCCCTGCACAGCAGGGGGTCCAGTGCCGACTCGGCCTTCTCGAATTTCGTCGTGAGAGCGTCGGCGTGGAGTCCCGGATTTCTGTCGCCGATACGGTTTCGGTAGCGGAGGTCCTCGGCGCTGCCCATCGGGTTGGTCTCCGGGGTGCCAAGGCGCTCCTTCATCGCCGAGAAGTCCGCGTGCAGGCCGAGACACTCCTGCGAGAGGCCCTCACCCGCGTAATCCTTCGCCGTGTGCTCGCCGGGGCCGGTGAGGCGCTGGAGGAGCGTGCCGACGGTGTCGCGCTTGGCGCTCTCGTATTCGCCGGAGCGGTGCCGGGCACGGGTCAGATGCTCCCCGGTCTGCACCAGGAGGTGCGGGATCGGCGCGTTCTCCCTGACGTGCCGTTCGCGGGACAACTGCTCCTGCCGTCGGGACGCCTGCGCCAATTCCGTCTGCATGGCGGCTGCTTGGCGCTCTTTCTGCTTCTCCCGTGCGGCGGCGCAGCTCCGCTCCGACTCCTGGTTCAGTTCGGCGCGCCGCTCCTGATGCGCCGCCTCCCATGCGGCGTTGCGCCGCTCCCGCTCGGCGTACTTGGCCGCGATCTCGGCGTCCTTCTGCGCATTCCGTACGGCGTCGGCGACCGCCTTCTCGGCGCTGGATTCCCGTGCCCGCTGCTCATTGGCCTCGAAGTGGTCGGCCAGGTGCTGCGCGGCCTGAGCGTCCAGGGGTTTGTGGGTGCGGGGCGTGGTGTGGCCCTGTGCGAGGGCGTAGTCCTTGAGGCGGGAGTACGCCTCGGCGCCTGCCGCCTTCTGTTCCTGCTTGTGCTCCTTGTCGATCTCCTTGACGATCCGCTTGCCCTCTTTGATCATCTCCGCGGCGTCGGCGACCAGTTGGCGATTGATCTCTTCCTGCCCCCTTTGCAGGTGCGCGATGTTCTCCTCCGCCCGAGCGCCCACTTCGCCGTAGCGCTTGACGGGCTCGGAGGAGGCGAGTTGCGCGTCGGCCATGTACCGGTAGTCGTTGCCGATGCTGCGCATGACGGAACTGCTACTGGTGCGGTGTGCGCTCGACGTCGAGGCACCCTCATTCACCCAGCCGGACATGGCGGCATTCACCCAGCCGGACATGGCGGCATTGTCCCGGGCCGAAGGCGCCGCGGGAATTCCCGTCTCGATCGAGGAGCGCGACGCCGCACTCGTCGGTGCCGTCGTCTGCGTGCTCGCCGCGGGGCTCTTCTTCTTGTGGCGTGGCTTTTCCTGTTCCATGCCCCACTCCTGTCGTCGTCAGCGCCGGTGTTCGGAAGGCCGTCGGAAGGTGACCGGAAGATGCTCAGCAGGCCGTCACAATGCGTCGAAGAGGCGGCCGAGTTTGCGGTACTCGACCTCGATTCCCTTGAGCAGATCCTCGGTCGAGACCTGTCGGTCCTCGGCGGCTGCCGCGAAGGCCGCCGTCTCGACACCGGCTCTGATGCCGCCGCCCGCCAGCGTGAACCGGTCCGCCAGCCGGTCGATCTCACAGCGGTCCGCGAGTTCCGCGCCGAGGAACGCACGCCAGAGCCGTGCGCGGACATCGGGCCCCGGGCTCTCGAATTCGATGACCTCGTCGAAGCGGCGGGTGAAGGCCGTGTCCATGTTGGAGCGGAGATTCGTGGTGAGGATGGCCAGGCCGTCGAAGGATTCCAGGCGTTGCAGCAGATAGCCGCTCTGCAGGTTCGCATAACGGTCGTTGGAGTCCCGTACGGCGCCGCGCTTGGCGAATACCGAATCCGCCTCGTCGAAGAGCATCACACCGCTCAGCGACTCCGCGGCGGAGAAGATCCGTTCCAGGTTCTTCTCGGTCTCCCCGATGTACTTGGACACCACCGTCGGCAGGCTGACGATGTAGAGGTCCACACCCAGTTCGGCGGCGACCGCTTCGGCGGCCATCGTCTTTCCCGTACCCGACTCGCCCGCGAACAGTGCGGTGGCACCCTTGCCCCGGCCGCCACCGCGGCGCAAGTTCCACTCCTCCAGCACGCGCCGCCGGTGCCTGATGCGGAAGGTCAGGGCGTCCAGGCGTTCGCGCACCGCCTCCGGCAGCACCAAGTCGTCCCATTTCACGTCCGGTTGGACATGCCGTGCCAAGCGGCCGAGGTCGCGCAGGGCGCAGTCGTGGGCGATCCGCCGGGCCTCGTCGGGCGCCAGACCGCGAGCGCTCAGCGCGGCGTGCCTGCGGGCCCGGTCCAGCGCCGGGGCCGCGGTGGAGCACAGGCGCTCCGGTACGAGACAGGCGGCCGCGCCCGTTGGGGCCATCGCGTCGGCCGGGTCCGCCGCCCGCTGCGGGAGGTGCCTGACATCGACCGTGACCGCCGGCGTCGTACCCCACGCGTCCGCGTCCCAGGCGGCGCTCCCGTACAGCAGCACGGGCAGCGGCGCGGCGGACAGGCCCATGATCAAGCGGCGTAGCGCCGCGGCGGCCGGGGCATCCGCCTCCAGGAAGACCGGGACGATGACGGCGCCGCCGAGCAGCCGGGCCTCCCGTATGACCATGTCCGCGAAATCGGCCGATGTATCGTCCAGTTCATCCGGATCGATCAGGAGCGGAAGCCGGCCCGCGTCCCTCAGTACGCCACACATGGCATGCAGCGCAGGCCCGTTGGCACTCTCGTGCACGTACGTGATTCCGTCGCGGGACACGTCATCCCTCAGGAGGGCGTCGCGCACCGAAGGCTCCGCCACCCGCGCCCCTTGAGGCAGCGGCTGGAGGTGGCGCCCGCAGGTCTGTGCCACGGCCTCCCGTACGGCACGCACGTCCCCCGCTCGCCACCCCTCGCCGACGAGGTGGCTCAGCACCCGGTCCGGCACTCGCAGCAGCCGCTCGGGATAGGTCGCCTCGGGGTTCTCGTACGCCATCAGACCGCCGGCGAGCAGCGGGGAGCCGGGCCGCAGCAGCCCGCGCGCCATCCCCTCGGCCGGGGCGATTCCCAGGACCTCCAGGGCGACGGCGACGGTGGGCCGCGAGGAGTGCGCCGAGCCGGTCAGCATGCGGTACGCGGCGCCGCAGACGGGGCTGAGTTCGGGCAGCACGGCACAGACGAGCAGATCAACCTCTGCTTCGTCCAGCATGAACTCCCTTGCCAGACCTATCAGTTGATCGCCATCCGGATAGCCGCCGGGATCCCATCCGCTCCCCTGACCGGCACCTCCCGACAGTCCTGACGGGTCGTCGGAAACCATTCCTCCGGCATCCGTCAGATCGGCGGTGCGCTGTGCGTACAGCAGCCGCAGCCGGTTCTCGACGACGGCCAGACGGTCCTGCAGCAGGCCGTCGTTCATGCGATCTCCTCGACATTGCGGCGGGGCCGGGAGGCGCCGGGCTCCGTGGACGTACGGGCGGCTCCCGGCCGGGCCGCCTCAGAGTCCCCCAACTGCCGCGCCCGCAGCCCCATCCCCTTGACCGGCGCCGGTCCGCTCTGTTCGGCCGGCTTGCTCAGCGGCACCGTCACGGACAGATCCAGTACGGGCCTGGCGGCGGTGCCCAGACTCGACCACAGGCGCGAGGCCGCGCTCTCCGAACCGTCACCCGCCTCCCGCAGGCCCAGCGACAGGTGCGTACCGTCCCCCTCCCCCGCGGCCCGCAGCACCAGCTCCTCGGTGCGGACGCACCATTCGAGGAGCGTGCCGAGCATCCGGTGCTCGTCCTGGACCGACTGCGCCCAGACGCTCACCAGGTAGGCGAGCCGGAAGTAGCGCGGGGGGCTGCCGTAGCCGACCACTGTGCCCTGTTCGTCGATGACGCTGACGCCGCCCGACTGGCTGCGGGAGGTGTCCTCCTCGATGCCGTACAGGAAGAGGTTCACGCACGGGCCGGAGCGCCGCGCGGACCAGTCCGCGTCGGGGGTCTCGAAGGACACCTGGATGTTCGCCGTGCGCAGCGGGCCGCGCGTCAGCTCTTCTTCGAGGGTCTCGTCGACCCGCTGGACCACACTCAACGGTCCGCCTCCTACGCCTTGTTGCCCTGAGAACCCGACGATCCCGCGGAGCCCTTGGAGTCCTTGGGATCTGTCGAGCCCTTGGAGTCCTTGGGGTCCTTGGGGTCCTTGGGGTCCTTGGGGTCCGTCGAGTCCTTGGAAAAGGGCCCCTTGTTGGGAATGAGTTCGCCCGTCACCAGCGCCGTTGCCGTACAGCTGCCGTCTGCCGCGGACTGCCCCGCGGGTGGCGGGGACGATGAGGCGGGTGGGGAGCCGGAGGGCTGGGGGACGGTCGAGGGTGCGCACTGGACGGTCAGCGTGACCGTCTCGCCTTCCTGCACCACGACCGGGGACTTGGGGACGATGTCCTTGGCCTGACCCAGCGCCATGCTGCCCAGCGGAAGGCCGCCGGCGCTCAGCAGCAGCGTCCCGTTGCCCGCCGCGGTGATCTGCACCGCGGTCAGCTTGAGCCGGTAGCCCTTTTCCACCGTGTACTGACTGCTCTTGCCGGCGCCCGTGCCGCCGCTCTTCGCCTGGACGAACAGCGCCCGCTGGAGCGACTTCTTCTTCGGCGCCTTGTCTTCCTCGGCCTCTTTCTTCTCCTCCTCTTCCTTCTTCTTCTCGTCCTCCTCCTTCTTCTTTTCGGCCTCGCCCTTCTTCTTCTCCTCCTGCTCGGCCTTGGCGGCGGCGGCCTTGACCTGTTCCAGCTGCGGCGGCCCTTCGGCGCTCTGCGTCTGACCCGTACGGGTGCCGCCGCCGACCGGGGACATCCACAGCGCGACCCCGGCGACGGCCGCCGCGACCAGCAGCGTCGCCACCTTCAGGCTCCCCTTGGTCAGGAACGGGCGCCGCCGGTACGCGAAGGTGCTCTCCCGGACCTCGCTGCCGTCCCACTCGGCGCTGACCTTGACGTTCCAGCTCTCGGCCGTACCCACCGCCACCGGCTTGCCGGTCCGCAGCAGCACGCCGATCCGCGCCCGGTCGCCGACGCCGAGCACCACACGGGTACGGCGCAGCCGCGAGCGCAGTGGCGCCTTCGCGTCCTCCGGGGCGGTGCGCAGGCGCACGCTGATGGAGGTGTTGCCGGTGTTGCGCAGGGTGATGAGGTTGCTGCCGAAGATCCGCCCGCTCACCTGGGGGCGGGTGAGCTCCGTCTCCAGATCCCGGAACGTACCGATGTCGAGCTCGGCCTCGGGTACGGCGACGGCGCAGGGGTCCTCCACCGAGGCCACCCGGACCGCGAACGGCAGCCTCCCCGGCTCCAGTTCACCGCTGCGGGGCACGGCGATGGGAACCTTGATCTTCTCGTGGTTGCCGGGGTAGACCGGCAGCTGCCCCAGCCTGCGCTCGCCCCACTCCCCCGGCGGCCCCAGCAGCGTCAGCTCGTAAGCGTCGACGATGCGGCCTTCGTTCCAGACGTGGAGGTCGGTGTTCACGGTGTCGCCCGGTACGACGGCGCCGTCCGGTACGACCAGTTCGGCTCGGAGCGTCATGTGTCCTGCCTGGTGAAGAACTGCACTTCAGCGAGCGCGACCGGTGCGTCGGGCTGCGGCCCCGCGTGGACCCCGTCGATCCGCAGTTCCACCGACACGACGTCGTCCACGCCCCACCGGAAGTCCTGCGGCCCCGGCTGGTCGGCGAGGCGCAGCTCCTTGCGCTCGGTCTTGCCGGAAGCCGTGACGGCGATCGCGGTGAAGGCGGTGGGGGGGGCCCCCCCCCCCCCCCCCCCCCCCCCCCCCCCCCCCCCCCCCGCCAGGTACTCCTTGGGCTTCTTGGACGCGCCGTTGAGGATGACGAGCCCCGTCAGCCGGAACGGCTGCTGGAACGTGGCCGTCAGGGACTGTCCGACCGCGCCCTGCCCGTGCGGCCCGGGCGCCCAGGCCTGGTTGTCCACTCCGTCGACGGCCTTGCCCGCCTCGTACCCCTTGGCCTCGCTGGTCGCCTCGACCTTGCTCGGCGCCGTGGCGACCTGGTCGGAGAAGCGGTCCTCGACGGCGGGGATCACGCCGCGTACCGCCTCGATCGACCAGCCCGTCGACAGCCCGAAGGCGAAGAACACGGGCAGCGCGGCGGGCAGCAGACACCAGCGCCGGTCCAGGTGCCAGGGCCGGGGCCGCTCCTCCCACTGCTTGCGCAGCCGCTGGCGGCGGGTGAGCTGCTCCGGCTCGGGCTCGGGGCGCAGTACGGCGCCGCAGGGGGTGCAGTACGTACGGGTTTCGTCGTTGTGGATGTGACAGTCGGGGCAGGGGATGAGGGGTGGGGGTGGAGCGTACGAGGTGTAGGGGGCGGTGTGCGGCGGGGTGTCCCGGGCGGTGGGGTACGCGGACTCCGCGGCTCCCGGCAAGTACGCGGACTCCGCCGGGTGGGCAGCCTCCGTCGGATGGGCAGCCCCCGCCGGGTACTCGGCTTCCGCCGGGTGGGCCGCTTCGGTGGTGTGGCGCGGCGGCCGACTCGGCGAGTTCAGCGGGTCCGACGGATACACCGACCGGTACTGCTGCGGGCGCGGCAGATCCGGCCAGGGGGACGGTACGGATTCCAGCGCGGCCGCGCCCGACGGACCGGACAGGCCCGACGGACCTGCCGCGCCCGACAGACCGGCTGGACCCGGCACCCCACCTGCGCCCGACGGACCAGCCGGACCCGGCACCCCACCCGCGCCCGACTGCCCGGCAACAGGCGGCTGTTCCCTGACCACCGCCCGTGCCCCGGTGTCATCCCACCCCAGATAGGCGCCGCAGGACACACAGAACATCTCGCCGCCGTCGGCCGGAGCCCCGCAGCCCGCGCACATCTCCCGGCCGCCCGCGCCACCCGCCCCGCCCGGGCCACGCGCGCCGCCGTCCCCGTACAGACCCGCCAATCAGACCACCTCCCCCGGCGATTCGGGGCTCGGCGCAGCGGGCGTGACGACGACCCGGCCGGAGACATGCGCCGGAACCCAGTCGCGTACCAGTGCCTCGATCTCCTGGGTGCGGCCCGCGCACCGGGCAGCCGCCGCGGGCGACAGCTCGATGCGGATGTCGGCCCAGGCCGCCGCGGCGGCGCCGTCCCCCGCGAAGATCTCCTGTGGGCTCGGGCCGCGCCAGGTGCCGCCGGACTCGGCGATCACCACCCGCGCGTCCAGCACCTCGCGGGCCAGGAGTTCGAGCCCCGCGCGGGTGCCGCGCAGGCCGTGCAGCCTGCGGCCGAGCAGCAGGGCGTTGCGACGTCCCGCCGCGTCGACGGCGTCGGGCAGTTCGGTGCCCATCCAGCGCAGCGTCCACTCCAGGAAGTCGGCCGGTGCGGTGCGCGGCCCGAAGTAGGCGTCCAGGCAGTCCAGGGTTTCGATGACGGGCGCGAGGGTGTCATCGAAGCCCGCGATGAAGCGGTCGGCGAAGTCCCCTTCGCGGTAGCTCTCGGGCAGCATCGCCCGCAGCGAGCGGCTGCCGGGCACGAGAGGCGGCGGGGCCACCTCCTCGGGCTCGACGGCCGGGCGCCTGTGGGCGCTAACGCGCGGTGCGCGCATGGTGTCCCCCTTTCTACGGATTGCGGAGGTCGGATTACGGATGTCGGCTGGCGGATCGCGGATGTCCGACAGCGGATGACGGAGGTCAGAGGGCGGAGCGCAGATGTCGGAGGTCGGAGGGCCGATGGCGGGTGGCGGCTTCGTTACGGCGGATCCGCGCGGCGGGCGGCGGGCGGCGCGTGTACGAGGCCGCGCCCTACCGCCGCGCCTTCACCGCCACCTGGTGCCGATAGGACAGAAAGAGCGTCGTCGGCCCCACCTCGATCCGTTTCTCGGCGGGCTGCCGCTCGCCGGTGGCCAGGTCGGCGGCGTACAGCTCGACCTTGTTCACCGCCTCCACATCGGGGCACCGGGCCGCCACCGCGTACACATCGCTCATCCGCAGCGCCCGCCCCAGCGGCCAGCCCGCCCGGCTGCCGTCCTGGGCGGGCAGCGGGCTGAGGAAGGTGTGCAGCGCGCGCAGGACGTCCGTGCGGACGGCTTCCGCGTCGGCGCCGCGTACCGGCTCGATCTCGGCGACCACCGTCACGCCCTGGTACGCGGGTCCGCTCACCGCCACGCGGGTGCCCAGCGGGCGGGCCGCCTCGACGGCGTCGGCCGCCGCGTCCAGGAGGGCGCGCGAGGGCACCAACTCCCGCCAGTTCTCGTCCTCTTGGGTGTCCGGCACCCGTGGGACGATCAGGACCCGTACGAGCGTGCCGCCCCCGGGGTCCGTGTCCGCCACGCACTCGATCCGGCCCGCCTCCCGGCAGGCGGCGCCCGCGATCACCTCGTAGTCGCGGGCCGTCACCGCCCGCTCCTGGGTCCGCAGCCACTGCGCGGCGCGCTGTTTGACCCCGGCCACCGACTCGGCGTCGACGCCGCCCACCGCGCCCACGCGGTTGTCGACCCGCCCGATGAGGGCGAGCGGGGTGCGCAGCACGGTCAGTGCGCCCGCCGCGACATTGCCCGCGCGGCCGCCGCCCCTGCGGTACGCGGCGACGGCGATGCGCGCGCCGATCTCGGGTACGGCACCGTGCTGGCGTACGGTGCCGTCCACATCGCGTACCGAAGGGCCGAACCGCACCTCGCCCGCGACCTCGTCGACCGTCACATGCCGGTCCGCGGGCCCGGAGTCGGCGAAGGTGGCCACTACGGTCCAGTCCTGGCGGCCACCGGCCCCCTCGGTGATCACGGTGCGCAGTGAGCCCGCGGCGATGGGGGTGCGCTCCAGGGCGAAGCTCTGCCCGGGGGTGCCGTCGGAGGTGCCCAGTTCCTCGCCGGTGACCACCTCGCCGTGCACGGCGGTCGTGGTGCCGCCCACGGTGAACGCCTCGATGGCGTTGATCTGCGGCGAGGCGGAGTACGCGGGCTGCCCGGCGGCGGGTTCCAGGACGCGGCAGCGCAGCCAGCCGGCCCGGCGGCGGCCGATCAGCGAGATCGCATGGCCCTCGGGGACGAACAGGACGACCTCGCCGGGCCGGTTGAGGCCGCCGGTGGAGTCGCTGTCCACCTCGCAGGGCAGCCACCGCTCCCCGCACCACGCCTCCCACACCAGGGGCGGGCGCCGCGGGTCCACGCCGACCCCGTCCAGCGAGCAGTCCACGCGCAGCGCCACCGCGCAGCGCGGCACGGCCTCGGTCAGCCCGATCACCAGGCTGTCGCCGGGCGCGGGCCGGTGCGAGAAGCACGCGAGGCTCTCGCCCGCCGTGAAGCGCTCGGTGACCAGGACCGCGCCGCGCCCCGCCTCGGCGGTGCCGATGTGCTTGAACTCGCTGGGCACGATGTCCAGTTCGCGGTCGACGGTGAAGACACAGGCCGGTCCGTGCCCGGTGCGCGCGGTGGCCACCTCGGCTCCGGAGGGTACGCGTACGGCCGTCTCCAGCGCCGCCGAGAGCCAGAAGGTCAGCTCCACGGTGGCCGCCTGAGGTGGCGTCAGTTTCATGCCCAGCAGGTCCAGGAAGTCCAGGTGGATCTTCTCGGGCACCTGGTTCAGGCGATAGCTGAGCTGGTCGACCATCTGCGCGAACGCCTCGATGAGCGCGACGCCCGGGTCGGAGACGTTGTGGTCCGTCCACTCGGGGCAGCGGCGCTGGATGAACCGCTTGGCGTCGTCGACCAGGTCCTGGAAGCGGCGGTCGTCGAGGTTCGGGCTAGGCAGTGACATCACTATCGGTTTCTCGGTCGGGCGCCTGCGGGAGTTCCCGGGTCGCCGGGGAGGACTCCCGGCCACTCCCGTGCGCGGGGATCACATAGAAGGGGTGGACGAGGTTGCGCCGGCTGTTGGTGCCGGCCAGGTGGTATCCGACGTGGATGCGCAGTACGTCCTGCTCGTCCGCGCTCTGTACGACATCCACCTCGTCCACGACGATCCGCGGCTCCCAGCGGTCCAGCGCCCGCCCCACCTCCTGGGCGATGGCGCCACTGGTGGAGGCGTCGAAGGAGCCGAAGACCTGGTCGCGGATGGCGCAGCCGAACTCCGGGCGCATCGGGCGCTCCCCGGGCTCCGTCCCCAGGATCAGACGGATGGACTGCTCGACCTCCGAGAAGCCCTCGGCCATCGCCACGCCGCCGGACGGGCTCACGCCCAGCGGCCAGGACCAGCCCCTGCCGATGAAGAGTTCGGACACCTCAGCCGCCTATGTGGACGGTCGGCGCCCCGCCGACGACGGCGGCTCCGCACGGCAGCTTGTCGCCGAGCCTGGCCGCCGGCATCCCGCCGATGAGCACGGTCTTGCCCGGTGCGGGCAGCGCGATCAGCGGCATGGGCGGCAGCGGCGGCACGTGGGCGGGGAACACGCAGGTGGCCAACGAGGCGGCCACGGCGGCGGGTTGGCCACAGATGAGGACGTTCGGGACCATCGGCGGGCCGGAGATGGCCCCGGTACCCACCGGCACGGGCACCGGGGTGGGGTTAGGGATGTGGGAGGTGGCGTCGCCGACGCGCGCTGCGGGAGGCATGGGGTGCGAACTCCGTTCGTTTTCGGGTGCGTTGACCTGGTGGCCTGTTGGCCGCGAGGGGATTCCGTACGTCAGTTGAGCTTGACCAGCGCGGCCGAGATCTCCGCCAGGGCACCGCCCTTGACCTTCACCGCGCCGCTTCCGGACACCTTCACGTCGGTGCCGGACACCTCCACCTGCGTACCGGAGAGCTTGACCTGACTCCCCTTCAGTTGGAGGGCGCCCGAACCGGCGTCCAGCGCGATCCCGTCCCCCTTCACCTGCACCGCCCCCTTCGCCTCGACGACCACGGCGCCGTCGCTGTGGATCGCGACCCGTGTGCCGTGCTGGTCCAGATCGATACGGAACTTGTTGTCGCCGGTTGCCAGCAGCACCCCCAGCGGGCCCTGGTCCGCGTCCAGCAGCTCCAGCCGGTGCCCCTTCTTGGACACGAACGAACGCCGGTTGGCGGTGCCCTTGGACTTGTCGTAGAGCGCGACCTTGTGCGGGCTGGGCTTGTCAACTCCGTTGTAGAGCCCGCCGATCACGTAAGGGCGGTCCAGACTCCCCTGCTCGAAACCGACCAGCACCTCGTCACCCACCTCCGGCAGCACGACGCCGCCGCCCTTGCTCCCGCCCAGCTGAACGGTGCGCGCCCAGTCGCTGACGTATTCGTCCGACAGCCACGGGAAGCGCAGCTTGACCCGGCCCCGCTCCTTGGGGTCCTTGATGTCGACGACCTCGCCGGACACCAGCCCCCGCATCCGGTGCGCGCCGCTCTCCGCGTCGCCGGGGCCGCCCATCACCGCGCGGTCGGCGCCTTCGCACACCACGACGTCGGTCAGGTAGCCGGAGTCGGGGTGGTACTCGTGCCGTACCGACGTCACCGTGTACCGGCCGCCGTACTGGTCGCCGAGCCCGCTGAGGGTGACCGCGGAGCGCAGCCGCAGCCGGGGCTCGCCCCGTACCACGGCGTGCAGTTCGCTCAGCGCGCCCGCGACCTCCTGCGCCATCGCGCCCGCGACCAGCTCCACCTCGTTCTGGCTGGCCCGCGGCACCGAGGACAGCCGCAGCGGCTCACCTCCGACGGCCTCGGGCGCCGCCTTCCACCGCACATCGCGGGACGGTGTCGAGGTCGCCTTCCGCTCGGCGACCAGCTTCTGTTTGCGCTCCGGGTCCCAACCGCGCACCTCCACGCCGGTGACCTGGTCACGCAGCAGCGCGCCGGACCGTACGGTGACCAGGTTGTGCCCGTACTCCAGCACGTACGGGCTCTGCCGGGCGCGGGCCCGCCCCGCCGGCGCGCCGGTCGCGGCGGCCGGCCGCTTGAAGTGCAGGGCACCGGCGCGTACGAAGACATCGCAGCCGTTCTCGCGGGCCAGGTGGGAGAGGAACTCCCAGTCACAGACGCCGGGTTGGGTGAGGAACTCGTACACCAGTGACGTACGGTCCACCTCCCCCACCTTCAGACCCGCCTTGCGCGCGAGCTGGGCGGCGATCTCGCCGGCGGACATCTGGTGGTAGCCGACGACCCGGCGTCCGCGCTTGAGCCGGTGCGCCAGGTCTTCCGCCTGTACGACACTGAAGGTGCCCGACTCCCCGGCGCGCGCCTCGCAGCCGGTGACCTCGCCCTCGAACAGCTCGGCCGTACCCCGGGCGTCGCGCGCCACGAGCTTGACCCGCGCACCCAGCCGCAGGCCGGTCTTCACCGGCAGCTCACAGCCCGGGTCGCGGAACCCGATCTCGGCCGAGGCCGAGGCGCGGCCCGACTCCTCGGCGATGGCCCAGGCCAGGGCCAGGCCCCAGTTCCTGGGCAGCGACTGCCCTGCGACCTGCACATCGAGCCCCGCGGTGTACCGCTCCACGACTTCCTCTCTCCTCCTGCGATTTCTTGCTCGCTGACGGCTTGCTCGCTGACGCCCTACTCGCTGACGGCTTGCTCGCCGCCGTCCAACTCGCTGGCGCCTTACTGACTGTCGTCCCGGCCGGGCAGCAGGACCTGGGTCCCCGGGGGCAGCCGCCACGGGTCGGACAGGCCGTTCAGCTGGGCAACCGCGCGCCAGGCCACGGCGCCGCCCAGCTCCTGGTGCGCGATCGACTGCAGCGAGTCGCCCGCGACGACCGTGCGGGCGCGGCGCGAGGACGGCGAACCGGACGTCGGGTTCTGCCCTTTGGTGGCCCCGCCGATCTCCTCCAGCGTGATCTCGCAGACCGCCCGCTGCGGGCTCCCCTGCGAGGAGAACCGGGTGTACGTGGCCTGCAGCTTGCGCAGATACGCGAGGAAGGAGACGGAGGCGAAGTCCCCCCACCGAAACCTGACCCACGGCGGCGACGGCCGATCCGCGTCGATGCTGTACTCCGTGGGGGCACAGCACTCCAGCAGCTTGGTCACCCGCGCGTCGACCGATCGGCCGCGCTGGTCGGCACCGTCCAGCAGCACCGTCATCGCCAGTACGCGCGGCTGCGTACCGGTGAACTCCGGCACCGCGGCCCGGGGAGCGGAGCGCACATTGCTGCGCGCCCACGAAGCCCCTTTGACCAACGCCAACTCCGCCGGATTGAACTGGAGTTGGATCTCGTCGAGCTGCGCCCCCGGGTCGGTACCGCCGCTGCTCGGCGGCGCATACACCTCCAGCGAAGCCCGCACCATTTTGTCGCGACTCTCACCGCTCATGTCGTACCCGCCTTGAAGAACCCGTGGTGGACGATCTCCAGCACCTCGGTGGCCGCGCTCGGCGCCGAGGTGTCGAAATTCGGCCCGCTCCAGGCAATGGGCACCACATTCAGCAGATCCCATTTCGCGAGCACCGTGCCACCGGACGACAGTGATGCGATCTGCCCCGTACGCTGCCGCGCTTCATTCACCGCATCCATCACCCACTGACTGGTCTTCTCGGCCTCCGAGGTGAGCGGCCGCGACAGCACCAGCGGCGGATACTTGATCCGCTTGGGCAAATACCACGTCGAGTCGTTACGGCCCCCCTCGGCGTACTCCTCCACCTCAACCGTGCAGGACAGCCCCGTACACCCGGTGAACACCCCCAGGTCGACCCCATCTATGACAAGCCGAAAGCGATGCGTCGTCCCCGGGTCGACCGGATTCCCCGACATGTGGTGCACCTGCGCCTTTCTTGGGCTGTTGGAGAGGGGTGGGTTGGTTGTTGCTTTGCTGGGGCGAGCGCCCTGGCCCTTGGGGTTCGCCTGCCCCTCACGGACTACGGACTACGGGTTATGGATTACGGGTCATGGATTACGGGTTACGAATTTCCTCGCACTGGCGGCTTTCCTTGCCCTTGCGGACGTTGTCCCTGCGGAATGCCCCAGCTCGGCGATCGACGGGTCGCACCGCCCCGCCTTCCGGTGGGAGCCAGCGGCAGGCCGGCGCCGCTGCGTGATAGCCCATCGGCGAGCGGGAGTTGAGCACCCGAGAACTCATCACTGTCGATGCCGATGTGCGGGGCGCGGGCAGCGATTGTGCTGAACTGGCGTGCGCTGGGCGGCGGTAGGTGAGTCTGGAGCGAGGGGCGGGCAAGGTCGGGGCCGGATCGGAACGCGGCACCGGTGCTGATGCCGGTACCGGAGTCAGAGGTGGCGCGCGACGCCCCGTCCCCGTACTCCGGGTGCGGCTGCGAGCGCTCGCCTTCGTACGCAGACGACGCCGACGCCCCGGACATCCCCTCCCGCGAGCCCGTCCCCCGGCCCTCCGGCACGACGATGCCCCGCACGGACACAGCCGAGCCGAACGACGCCGAGGCGACTCCCTCCGCATGCCCTCCCGCCTCCGCCCGGCGCCACACTTCCCCCTTCACCGGGGCGCCGGCTTCCCGCACACCGATCCGGGCAAAGGCCCGCCTCCCGCCAACGGCGTCCGCCATCCGCCCCGAGAGACGCGAAGGAGCAACAGCCCCCTCACCCCGAGAGCCCGCGACACCACCTGCCAACTCGCTCCCGGCCTGCTCCTCCTCCCGTACACCCGCACTCCAGCCGACCCGCCCAGGACGCCAACTAGGCCCGTGAGCCGCCCACTTCACCCAACCAAGACCGACATCGAGACCACCCGAATCCACCACCCCCGCCCCGGACACGAAACTCGACAGCACACGCCCTCGACCTCCGCCCCCTACGAGCGCCCCCACGCCACCACCAACAGGCCCCGCCGCAGCCCCATCCCCCCACAACGACATCGGCAGCGCCTCGACAAGCCCACGAATCGCAGCGTGCGGCGGCACCACCCCCATCACGTCCACCGCCCACCCTGCGACGAACGACGCACCACCCGCCAACCACCCTGCAACCAACCCTTGTTGACTACTACAAACCATCGCCTGCCCAGGTCGTGAACCATCCGCAGAGCCTGCCCGTTGCGTACGATCCGCCCTCCCGCCGAATGCCGAGACCCAACCACCCCTCGGCAGCCCCCCATCAGCCACCCCAAGCCCCGACCCTGACGCACTCCCCGCCACCACAACGGACGCAGCGGCTCCGCCACACCCCTCCGCCACGGCAGCCGCCCGGCGTTCCACCAACGACCCGTCAGCATCCCGAAAACCCGACCCTGACCTACTCCCCGCCACCACAACGGACGGAGAAGCCCAACCGCCCCTCGCCGCATCCACGACGTCCGCCCGGTACTCCGCAGTCGACTCGGCAGCGTCCGTAAGCGCCGATCCTGACCGACCTCCCGCCCCCACGCCGCAACCCGAGACCTGCCCCTCACCCACCTCTGTCACAGCAGCTCCGCGACGCTGCACCATCGGCCCGGCAACATCCCGAAACTCCGGACCTGAGCCGCCCTCCGCGACCGAAGCGCACACGAGAACCCGATCGCCCCGCATCTCTGCCAAGGCAGCCACCCGGTTTCCCGTCCTCGACTCGGCACCATCCCGAAGCCACGCCCCTGACCGACCTCCCTCCCCCACGGCGGAGCCAGGGACCCGGCCCTCACGCGCTTCCGCCACATGGGCAACCCGGCGTTCCGCCATGAGCCCGGCAGCACCCCGAACCTCAGGCCCTGACCTGCCCTCCAGCGTCGGAGCGGGTACGGGAGCCCGACCGTAGTTCTCCCCTGCCACAGCAGCTGCCACCTGGCATTCCGCCGTCGGCTCAGAAGCGTCCCGAAGTCCCGGTTCTGGCCTGCTCCCCTTCTCGGCACTGGCGCGGTGCGATGCAAAGCCATCGGCCTCGCCTGCCGACTGCGACGGCTCGGGGCGCGCCTCACGGGGCCCCGGCTCGCGCCGGCGCCGTACGCCGCTGTCCGGCTCTCGTACGACGGCCCGCTCCCGGCCGGAATCCTCGTCCCGCGCAGGCTCGACACCCTCAGCCAAGACTGACGGTTCAGCGCCAGTGGCACGCTCCGTCCTCCGCGTAGCACCGCTTACGCCCTCAGGCACGACGGCCTCGGCAGACAGCTCGTACTCCGCGCCCCGCTTCCCCTCCGCACCACGGGCGCGGAACACACTCGGAACTCCGTGTTCCGTCCCGCGCACGGGGTCCCATCGGACGGGCACCGCACCCGATTCCCGTGCTCCGTGACCGGCGCCCCCGCCCACGCCTCGCCCTGCACGCAGCCCCACGGCGAGCACCGCGCCCGCCCCCAACTCCCGCCTTGCATCTGCCTCCGACACCGGCCCCGACTCAACCACCAGCTCCGGCGCCACCGCAGACTCCGCCACCAGCCCCGGCTCAACAACCGACTCTTGCCGTGCCAAAGACTCCGCCACCGGAATCATCTTCGGCTTCGACTCAACACCCAGCTCCCGCCCCGCCGAAGACTCCGGCTGCGGCATCGGTGCACGAGCGCTTCCGGGCGTGATCGGCACCTCGCGATCCGGGCGAGCGCGGCCACCCGGCTCCCGCTCTACACTCCGCCCACTGCCCGTTCCCGCACCCACGCTGGTGCCACCACCAGGCCGACGCGCTTCATCCCGTGCGCCCTCCACCGCGCTTCGAGCCTCGGCATCCCGCTCCCGAACGCCCCGCGACCGCGCACCGTTCCCCTCAACCACACCACCAGCCCCAGAAGGAGTCGCGGAAGGCGAGGTATCCGTCAGACCGCCCCGCTCGGCCTCCCCGGCTTCGCTGACGACCCCAGCACCACCGGCGCCCGCCGCCGGCTCCGGCCGTACTCCACCAGGCGCCGCGCTCGGAATCCGTCGGCCCACATCAGGAAGAGCCCCCGCCGTGGCACGACCGCCAACTGTCCGCCCCGACGCCTCCGTCAGCGATTTCGTACGCGCCAAGTCGCCACCACGCTCACGAGCCTCGCCCGAAACCGGCACACCCGCACGGACACCGCGCTCCGCACTCTGTTCGCCATCCCGCCCGACACGCGCCGACTCCGGCCAGAACTCATCGTTCTCACCCTTCGCACCCCGAACGCCCTGCCCATCACCTGTCCTCGGCCGCACCGGCAACTCACCGCCGATACGCCGTTCCCGCGCACCCCGAAGCAACTCCCCCGCGGCCGGAATCCCCTCGTCGCCCTGCCCCCACTCCAAACCCAGCACCCGGAGCCCCGACCCGTCCCCCACCTCGCCCCGGCCAACAGCCTCGGCTGACACCAGTCCATCCCTGCCGTCGACACCGACCTCGACCGCAGCATCCGCCTCGAACACGCTCTCCGCACCAGGCCCGTCCCCCACCCCATGCGCAGGACTCGCCCCACTCCCACACTCCTCCCCGGACACACCCCTCACCCTCGACGCACACTCCGCCCCAGCAACAGCTCCCACCTCACGCACACACTCGTGCGCAGCCGCAGGCCTTGATCCGAGCGCGCCTTCCGCCTCAGGCGAAGACCCGCGTACGCCTTCGGCTGTGCCGGGGGGTTCCACAGACCCGGCAGGCCGCCCGGCCGCCGCCGCGCAGCTTGAGGCTGTACCTCCAACATGCCCTCCCGCGGCGCCACTTCGCCGCACCGCTTCCGATGCATCGCCAGCTGCCGAGGCGCGACGCTCCTGGCTGATGGCCTCCGGCCCGGCCACGCCCGGCTCCGCAGCCGACGCGGGCGGCCGTCTCTCGGCGGTCTCGCGCTCGCTCCCCGTACCACCGGCTCGCCGCTCGTCGACGCCCGTGACCGGTCCCGCGCCCAGCTTCATGTCCTCGCACTGCTCTCGCCCGGCGCCAGCGGTATGCCCCTGCCCCGCCTCTCCGGCGCCCCCGAGCCCGGTACGGTCCACCGGAACCCCTCCGGCACTGTCGGCCAACGCGGATACGGACCTGCTGCCCCCACCGCGCCCGCTCTCGCGGCGCCCCACAGTCGCGCTCAACGGGTCGACTCGCCTGCTCGCCTCAAGAGCGTCCGTCGCACGCCGGCCCGATTCCTCCTGGGCGCTGCCCCGAGCCGCCATGTCCTCAGACGCGCCCGCGCCCTGTTGTGCCGCAACCGGCGCGTCACCCGGCTCGCCGTACGGCATCGACGCGGCCCGCGCGGCACGCTCCCGCCGTGCAGGGCCGCCGTGTTCGGTCTCCACGCCGACGCCCGCCGACTCCGCACCACCACGCGTACGGGCAGGTGTCACCGACGGCTCCGTCGGCACTCGCGACGAGGCCGCCAGATCAGCGCCATACGCGCCGTACACAGCGCCGGGCTGCAACGGCAATCCGGCATCCCAAGATCCCTCCGCCAGCCCGCCCCGGCTCTCATCACCCGACCGAGCGCCTGCGGATTCCCCCGTACGCCTCTCATCCCGGCCACCATCCCGCCGTCCCGCCACCAGCCGCCTCAACCGCGTCCGTATACGCCCCGCCTCACGACGACCACCGCCTTCAACATGCTCACCACGCGCGCCCCGACGACCACCGCCCCCAACACGCCCATCACGCACGCCCCGACGACCACCGCCCTCATCGCACTCCTCACGCGCGCCCCACTCGCCGCCCCCAACACTCGCCTCCCACGTCCCGTCCACGGCGTCACCAGTGCCAACGGCGTCACCAACGCCAACAACAGCCTCGCCAGCGTCGGCGCCGATCTCGCCGGCGGGGACAGCCGCCGCGCGGACCTCACCGGCAGGGGCGACTTCAGTCCCACCAGCAGCATCGACGCCATAGGCCCCCTGTTCCCCCACCACATCAACCGCCCACACCATCCCCGCCGCCCGCCGCTGTCGCGGCAAGCCGGCTCGCCCCCAGACACCCGCGTCCGGGCGGAACACCAACGGGGCCTGGGGGTTGACCAGCAACGGTTGCTCGCCGCTGAGGCGGGGGTCCTGCCACGCCGTCAGGAGCGTCGCGGCGACGCGAGAGGCGTCCGTGACCGTGCGGAGGCCGTCGGTGCAGACGGTGGCAGGCGGGGGGACCAGTTTCGGTATCCCCGCGCCGCGGGACACCCGACGCTTCACGTTGCTAATTCCTGTCTGACAAGTGTTCGTTGATGGCGCCGATCTGGCGGATGTAGCGGCGGCGTTCGCCGTGTTCCAGGTCCAGGACCTCGCTCAGCGGCCAGTGGAAGTGGTAGGAGATGTACGCGATTTCGGCGTAGAGGTCGTCGATCGCGTACACCGTCATTCCCCCAGGCGGCTCCCCATGTCCACCTGGAATTCATGCCGGCAATCGGGGCAGGTCGTCAGCGCCAGCGAGGTGCCGTCCGTGTTGATTTTCTCGTAGAAGCGCTGGAGAAAGGCGAGATCCGCCGCGAACATGCCTTCCACGATGCCCGCGTGAACATCCGTCAGGGTTCCGAGGCGGGGAATGAGACGGCCCAGCAGCACCACCGAAAGGTAGGCAGGGTTCTCCTGCACCCGCTGGTCCTTGAGGGGAATCAGTTCGTCGCGGGCCGTCGCCAGCCGCATCACGCCCTCCCGGTGGATGTTCCCCCGGTCGTCCACATAGCCGCGCGGCAGCGTGAAAGGGAATTCCGTCGGGAGGGCTGCGGGCCCGTTGGGCGGGCCCGCAGCCGGAAGGGGCGTGGCGGGCGTGTACGACGTGGCGGCGGACCGTTCTCCCGGAGCCGCCGGGGACGGCGCCACCGGCGCCGGTCCCTCGGTCACACGCCCGCGCCTCACGAGTCCTCGACCTTCAGCTCTTCGAATTCGATGGTGACGCTCTCGTCCACCGCGTTGGTCTGTCCGGCGATCAGATCGCCGCTGCGCCACGAGCTGACCCAGGCGCGCTCCAGCGTCACCCGCCGCACCGTCTTCCCGGCGTTGTCCTTCATCTCGATGGTGACGTTCTTACGGCCCTTGGCGACGTCCCCCTTGTCGTACGTCTCCTTGATCCACTCACTCAGCGCCTTGCTCTTGTCCATACCGCGCGTAATGGTCACGCTCTGGTACGACTTGGCGCCCGGCTGCTTGCGGGTGTAGACGACGCCCTTGTCGGTCACGTGCTGGCTGGTGATCACGTCCTGCTGCATGCCCAGCCCGCTGACGCTCTTCAGCTGCTCAAGCTGCACTCCGTCGATCTGGATACCGAAAGCATGGACAATGAAGTTGTCCTGCATATCTGCCATGTCAGTTCCTCATTCCTTATTCCCGGACGCCCGCCCGGCGCCCACCTCGTTCCGTTGCCCGAACGCCCGCCCGGCGCCCGCCTCTTACCGTTCTCCTCGGCTCTCCTTGAATCTCCTCGAATCTCCTCACCTCTCCTCGACACGGTCCG
The DNA here is from genome assembly GCF_058245575.1 of Streptomyces sp. UF-297. NCBI lineage: Bacteria > Bacillati > Actinomycetota > Actinomycetes > Kitasatosporales > Streptomycetaceae > Streptomyces > Streptomyces sp. UF-297. The sequence goes on from NZ_JBSIBZ010000014.1 coordinate 117,728, forward strand.
CCGTACCGGCTAACCGGCCGCCCCCGCTCCGCCCAGCGACTCCTGGGAGATGCGGAACACCACGAACTCGGCCGGCTTGACCGGTGCCACGCCGATCTCGCACACGACCTGGCCGGATTCGATGACATCCGGCGGGTTGGTCTCGGCGTCGCATTTCACATAGAACGCCTCGTCCGGGGTGGCGCCGAAGAGCGCGCCCTGGCGCCATTCCCCCACGAGGAATGCCGCGACATTGCGGCGGATGGTCGCCCACAGCCGCTCGTCGTTGGGCTCGAACACCACCCACTGGGACCCCTGGAAGATGGATTCCTCCAGGTAGTTGAAGAGCCGGCGCACATTCAGGTAGCGCCATGCCGGATCGCTGGAGAGCGTGCGCGCGCCCCAGATCCGGATACCGCGCCCGGGGAAGCTGCGGATGCAGTTGATGCCAGCCGGATTCAGCTGCTCCTGCTCGCCCTTGGTGATCTGGATTCCCAGATCCAGCGCGCCGCGCAGCACCTCGTTCGCCGGTGCCTTGTGCACACCGCGGGCCTCGTCGTTACGCGCCCACAGGCCGGCGACGTGCCCCGAAGGGGGAATCATGAAGGTGTTGCCGCTCGATGGATCGGCGACCTTGATCCACGGGTAGTAGAGCGCCGCGAATTTCGAGTCGAAACCGGCCTCGTTCTGGCGCCAGTCGTACACCTCGCTCGGCCCCATGTCCGGCAGCGGGTCGATGATGGCCATGCGATTGGCCATGCCCTCGCAGTGGTTGATCATCGCCAGCTGTACGGCCTTGACCTGCTCGCGGGTCAGGTCACCGCGCCCGTACGCGGCCATCAGGTCCGGCGCGGCCACCATGGTCACATCGTCGATCGCCTCCAGGCCCGACAGGCCCGAGCGCCGGCTGACGTCGCCCACGTACGTACCGACGACCCCTTGGGCGGCGCCCGCCGAGGCCCCACGCGAGGCTGCCGCATCCTGTGCCGCGTCCGCAGCCGCAGCCGCGGGCAGCACGAGGGACTGCTTCTCGGGGAGGGCCAGCGCGGCACCGGCGACAGCGGTGTCCTCCTCCACGAGGACGAACTTCGAACGCGCCTTGACCTGCGTGACCACATACTGCGCCGAGGCCTTGTCGGTGGAGACGTCGAACGACTCGACCACCGAACCGCCGACCTTGACCAGCAGCCGGTAGGCGTCCTTGGCCTCCCCGCCGTCCCCGGCGCTCTTGGCGTCACCCGGCTTCGCGGCGCCGCCGTCCTCCGCGTCCTTGCCCGCCTTGGCGGCCGACGGACGGCGCGCCTTGGTCCCCGCGTCCTCCTCCGGAGCGGCGGCGCGCTGCACTTCCACGGCCACGTCCTTGCCGGCGGCCGAGGGCAGCGCCGCGATGCGGAAGCCGCCCAGCGCCTGGCGGGGAGCCTCGGTCACTGCCGCTGCGCCGCCGGAGTCCGCGGCGCCCGTCGCGCTTCCGCCGCCGACCCGCACGACGTAACACGTACCGCCGCCGTTGGCGAAGTACCCGTACACGGAGTGGCCGAGGTAGGAGCCCGGTGCGAAGTCGCCGAAGGTGTTGGTGAATTGACTCCAGTTGGTGACCCGTACGGGCTCGTTCAGCGGACCCTCTTCGGCGAATCCCACAAAGGCCGCGACTGCGGTGCCCACCCCCTCGACCGGGCGGGAGCCACCCTCCATTTCCTCCACGAATACACCGGGGGACAAGTAATTAGGCACCCATCACTCCTTGTTTCCATTTCACTCATGTGCGCGCCCGTTGATTCGTACGGAACCCAAGTCCGTGTATGCGGCAGCTTTAAGAGGGGTTCGGTCCGAACCCCGCACATCCGGCGCTACCGACCTTCGGCCGTCGAATCAGCGCCCCACGGAGATACTTGCAGTGATCGGCAACAACGGCGCAGGGACTTAAGTCCCTTGAGGCCAGGACGAACGTAACCGGGACCGCTCGACGGCAAGGCGCTCCGGCTGAATTGCCCTCGACTCAACCGGCGACCGCCATTTCGCAGATTCGGCATGTATGGTGCCCAGCAACCAGGACGCACCTCTTGGCACCTGATGAGTCATCAGATGGGAATCATTCAGTTGAAAGCCCAACAGATAAGCCTCGACGGTTGAATTCCAAACAAGGTTTCGCGTTCGGGAACAGAGGGAGGACGCGATGACACTGACACCCGCCGGCGCCAGAAACACCTCGAGTGCCACGAACGCCACGAAGAAGGCGGCATCGCCAACGCCGGGCAGACGCCCCGCCACAACGGCCCTCACGGCTCCGGGCCGCGGCACACCGACAACGCGCAACAGCGCGCAGGACATCGCCCGCCTCGACCACTGGAGCCGGCAAGGCGGCCACGGCGAAGCCATCGACATGCTCCGCCAGGTCGGCAACGACTGGGTGGCGGCCAAGAAGACCTATGTCGGCCGGTCCGGCAAGCCCATGCTGAAGCTGACGGAGTTCCGCGAGGCCTACGTCAACGCCGTGCTCGACGCCATTCTCGAAAGCTACACCGGCGCCACCAAGAGCGCCGTGGGAAGCCAGAACGAGACCTCCGACTACGACGTCACGCTGATCGGCGGCAAGCAGACCTGGTCCGCGATGAAGGAGTTCAACGACACCTTCCGCGGGATATGGGGCAAGGAATCCGGCATCGTCTTCGACACCAATGTCTATGTGGGCACGATCCCCCCGCCGACCCTGCAGCACAGCCCCGACTCCTGGCTGATGAAGGACGGCCCGCCCGGCGCATCGAAGGAGTGGCAGTACGTCCAGGAGGCCGCGTCGCTGGCCAAGCTGCGCCGCTTCATGGACCAGCGCGAATGGGAGGCGTACGTCACCGAGGTCACCGACGGCGTCATGGCCCTGAATCCCGGCGTACAGCGCAGCTCGGGACAGCGCTTCTCCCAGACCTCGCACGCCCGGGGCGCCTTCTGCGTGGCCGACGGAATGTACGGCTCCTACACCCGCAGCGTGGCCCGCAAACTGAAGTCGGAAGGCTACTTCGGCCCCTCCACCCAAAGCGACGACGACTTCGTGCGGTCCATGGAGCACCGCGAAGAGAACGCCGTCATGCGCGCCCGGAACATGATGTACACCATGCACACCCGCGGCGCCCAGAACACCGAGCGCTCATTCCTCCGGTCCGATGCCCCGTCCGGCCAGCAGGCCCCCTGGCTCTCCAAGCCCAGCATCGGCGAGCTGAACTCCAATGCCCTCCTGTACGCGATGGAGGCCTATCATTCCGCCGGCGCGGTCTTCGACGTGGTGTTCCAGCAGCAGGCGGGCCTGCTCGACCCCGCGGACCTCGCCTTCTCCGACTACGTGCAGTCCTTCAACGAACAGGTCGGCGACACCCTCAAGGACCTCCACCATTACGAGAGCGACGCGGGAAAGGCGTTCTACCAAAGCGCCAAGTACGTACGCCGCATGGCCATCGCGGCGGACTCACTCCTGCAGCGCTGCGGCGCGGCCCTGCCTCCCGAGGCGGCGGAGCTGCTCGACACTTTCCGTACCCTCAGCGACAAGAACGGCGTCCTGTTGCGCCTGCGCGGCGGCGCCGACCCCGCCTTCGCCTCCTTCACCGACGCCCAGAAGTCCACCGCCGCCACCGACCGCACCCGCGAACTCCTCGGCGTCGACACCCTCCCCGCCTTCAAACGCAAACTCCTCCAACTCGCCAAAGCAGTCCACGTCCTGCGCTACACCCGCACCGACCACACCACCCGGCGCCCGGACTTCACCGCCGACACCCACAGCTGAGGACACCCGGGCAGCATCTGCGCGGTCACGGTGATCTCGCCCACCGTCGCACCCGGCGCATGCCCGGCACCTGCCCGGCGCTCCTGCGCAGCGCGAGCCGTACCAGCGCCGCGCCGACCGCGAGAGCCCTCGGGCCACCGACGGCGTCTTCGCAGCGCGAAGGAGGGACGTTCCCGGACCGACCCCCGTGACGGTCCGGGAACGGGCCCAACGGCGGTCGCCGAACTCCCCCTTGGGCCTGCACTTCCACAGTGCCGTCCGCGGCGGCGCCGCACATCAACCCACGGTTCTACATCGTTCCGCCACACGGCCGAACTGCCGCACAACCATCGACCGATGGACACACGCCCCGGATCGGGGGGCGGCCTCAAGATCGGGGGCGTGCGCCCCGGGAGCGGGCGGCGGCGGATGCGCCAATTACCGTGAGATGACGCTTATTTGACTGTCGCTTGACCCTTTGTCGAAGGTAATCTTCCGGCAACGGGTAGCCGCGGCGGCAATCGGGCCGCAGACATCCGGGCGCGCGCCACAACACAGTGCCGCGCTCCCTGTGGCAACCGCTCGGCGCCCCACCCGCTTCTCCTTCCCCGTGTCAACGGCGGCACGGCCGACTCAGGCTGCCGTGCCGTAAGGACGCGCTGTCCCTCGACCCCATAGCCGACCTGAACACACCGCGCCCGCGGAACTCACGGGCGCAGGAGAAAGGCCGCCATGCAGTCCCTGGTAGACAACGCCCGATCATTCACGGCGCACGTGGCCGAGCGCGGCGAGGAGTTCCGCGCCCTCGAAGCCGGCCAGTGCCCGCAAGCCCTGTTCATCACCTGCTCCGACTCTCGTGTGGTGCCCTCCCTGATCACCGGCGCCCGGCCGGGCGAGCTGTTCGAGCTGCGCACGGCGGGCAACATCGTGCCGGAGTACCGCAACGACCACCCCGCCGGCGAGACGGCCACCATCGAGTACGCGGTACGAGTGCTGGGCGTGCGCGACATCGTGGTGTGCGGGCACTCGCACTGCGGCGCGGTCGGCGCCCTGGTGCGGGGCGAGGACCTCTCCGCCGTACCGGCCCTGCGCGGCTGGCTGGCGCGGTCGGCGGCGCGGCCCCGGGCGGGCGCGCCCTCGGCCGCCGACCTGGCGGAAGCGGTGCAGCACCATGCGGTGACCCAGCTGGAGCGGCTGGGCGCCTACCCCTGCGTGGCGGAGCGGATCGCGGACAACTGCCTTGCCGTACACGCCTGGTACTACGAGGTGCACACCGGCGTGGTCAAGGAGTACGACACCAAGGCCCAGCGCTTCAAACCGCTGTGACGGACGGCCGCCGCCCCCCTTCCTCCCGCTCCGCTGTGCGAGGCACCTCACCCATGCGCATCACCTCCCTGCCCGAACGGTCCGCGCCCGCCTCCCTCAAGAAGCTCCTGTCGTCCTCCCGGCACGATGCGCCGGCCTCTCTCGTCGTCTTCCTCGTCGCCCTGCCCCTGTGCGTAGGGGTGGCCGTCGCCTCCGGCGTACCCGCCGAACTCGGCCTGGTCACCGGCATCGTGGGCGGTCTCGTCGTGGGTCTGCTGCCCGGCAGCAGCCTCCAGGTCAGCGGCCCGGCCGCGGGGCTGACCGTGCTGGTCTTCGAAGCCGTACGGGAATTCGGCCTCGGCGTACTGGGCGCCATCGTCCTGGTCACCGGGCTCATCCAGATCGGCCTGGGCGCGCTGCGCCTGGGGCGTTTCTTCCGCGCGATATCCACGGCCGTCGTGCACGGCATGCTCGCCGGCATCGGCCTCGTCCTCATCTTCGGCCAGCTCTACACCATGACCGGCGCGGCACAGCCCCGCTCCGGGATCGACAAGGTCAAGGGCATACCGGCGCTGGCCGCCCAGGTCGCCGCCGACCGGCAGGCGCTCACCGCCTTCGCCGTGGGGGCCGCCACCATCGCCGTTCTGGTCCTGTGGCGGCGGCTTCCCTCCCGCGTACGGGCGGTGCCCGCACCGCTCGCCGCGGTCGCCCTGGCCACCGCCGCGACAGCCGTGTTCGGCCTGTCCGTCCCCCGCGTCGAGGTGCACGGCCTGCTCTCCGCGCTCCAGCCGCCGGGCGCATCCGACTTCAGCTCACTGCTCGGCCTCGCCGCCCTCGGTACGGTGGGCGCCTTCGCCCTCATCGCCTCCGCCGAGAGCCTGTTCAGCGCCGCCGCCGTCGACCGGATGCACGACGGCCCGCGCACCGACTACGACCGGGAGCTCCTGGCGCAGGGCGTGGGCAACACCCTCTGCGGCGCGCTCGGCGCACTCCCGCTGACCGCCGTCATCGTCCGCAGCTCCGCCAATGTCCGGGCCGGCGCCCGCACCAAGCTCTCCCGGGTCCTGCACGGGGTGTGGCTCCTGCTGTTCGCCGCCCTGTTTCCCGCCGTGATCGGCACCATCCCCCTGGCGGCGCTGGCCGGCGTACTCGTCCACGCGGGCTGCATGCTCATCCCCTTCGCGGAGCTGCGCCCCCTGTGGCGCAAGCACCGCGGCGAGGCCGTGGTCCTGTCGGTGACCGCCCTGGCGATCATCACCACCAACATGTTCGAGGGCGTCCTGCTCGGACTGATCCTCGCCGTCGTGAAGTCCGCCTGGGAAACCTCCCACCTCCACCTCGAAGTACGCGAGCGCGCCGACGGACGGCTCGTCGTCGCCCTCACCGGCTACGCCACCTTCCTGCGCCTGCCCCGCCTGCTGGCGACTCTCGAAGGCCTCCCCGACAACCGCCGCATCGAACTCGATCTCACCCAGCTCCGCCACCTCGACCACGCCTGCCGCACCACGCTGGAGCACTGGGCGCAGCGGCGGGGGACCACCGTCGACGCGCTGAGCAGAGCCTGACCCGCTCCGGCGCCGCAGCGATCAGTCACTCGAGGAGGCAGGAATGTTCGATCTCAGGGCCGAGGCGGAGATGCGGCTGTACTCGGAGAAGCTCGCCAGGGAACTCGCGCTGAAGAAGCGGCGGGAGAGGCGCGAGGGTCACAACGACCGGGAGCGTCGGAGCGAGGAAGCCCCGCAAGGCGGGGGCGCTCACCCCCCTCCGGCGGACGGCCCGGCACCGGCCGTTCGCGTGAGGGCCTGGTGACGGCCTCGCGCCACGCCTTGGCAATGCCCGGCACTTGCTAACGTCAAGATCCGGCAAAGGCCAGCGCGGTCCCTTCGTGTCGAGCGTGCGGACAGCGGCGTCCCCACGGCGCAGGCCTGTCCCCGTCACCTGCTCACTTTGAGGGGGCCACCCTGCCCAAGCGGTCTGCTCTTCGCCCAGCCGTCCTCCATCGCGACCTCACGGCCTCGCTGGTGGTCTTCCTGGTGGCCGTTCCCCTGTGCATCGGCGTCGCCCTGGCCTCCGGCGTACCGGCGGAACTGGGCCTGGTCACCGGCATCGTCGGCGGCCTGGTGGCCGGCGGGCTGCCAGGCAGTTCCCTTCAGGTCAGCGGCCCGGCCGCGGGCCTGACCGTCCTGGTGTACGAGGCCGTCCAGGCGCATGGCCTCGCCGCGCTCGGCGTCATCGTGCTCGTCACCGGGGCTCTGCAGGTGCTGCTCGGCAGTGTGCGCTGCGGCAGGTGGTTCCGGGCCGTCTCGGTCGCGGTGGTGCACGGCATGCTCGCGGGAATCGGGCTGGTACTGATCGTGGGCCAGGTGTACGCGCTGGCCGACCTGAAGCCACCGGGCAGCGCCGTGGAGAAGATCTGCCGGCTCCCCGAACTGGCGGCGGCCGTCGCCCACAGCCCGTCCGCGCGGGCGGCCTTCGCGGTCGGTACGGCCACCATCGCCGCGCTGACGCTGTGGAAGAGGCTCCCCGGACGGCTGCCCCGGCTGCTGCCCGCCCCCCTCGCCGTCGTCGCCCTGGCCACCGCGGCCGTGGCCCTCTTCGGCCTGCCGGTGGAGAAGGTGCACGTCCACGGCTTGATCGCCTCGGTGTGGCCCCCGAGCCCGGGCGACTTCTCGCGCCTGGGTGAACTGGCCGTACTCGGCACGGTGCTGGCGTTCACCCTCATCGCCTCCGCCGAGTCCCTCCTGAGCGCCGCCGCGGTGGACCGGATGCACAGCGGGCCGCGTACCGACTACGACAGGGAGCTCATGGCCCAGGGCGCGGGCAACGTGGTGTGCGGGCTGCTCGGCTCCCTGCCGATGACCGCGGTGATCGTGCGCAGCGCGGCCAACGTCCAGGCCGGTGCCCGCACCAAGCTCTCCCGGGTCCTGCACGGGGTGTGGCTCCTGCTGTTCGCCGCCCTGGTCCCCGCCGCCCTCGCGGTCATCCCCGTGGCAGCGCTCGCGGGCGTGCTCGTGCACGCCGGAGCGAAGCTGATGCCGGTCAAAGAAGTGGTGCCCCTGTGGCGCGAGGACCGGGGCGAGGCATTCGTCCTCGCGGCGACCGCGCTGGCCATCGTCGTCCTCAACATGTTCGAGGGCGTGCTCCTGGGCCTGCTGATGGCCGTGGCAAAGTCCGCCTGGCAGACCTCCGCCGTCCGCCTGGACGTCGACGCCACCGGCCTCCACCTCATCCGCGTCCGCCTCACCGGCAACGCCACGTTCCTGCGCCTCCCCCAGATCCTCACCACCCTGGAGTCCCTTCCCAACGACCGCCCCATCGCCCTGGACCTCTCCGCCCTGCGCCACCTGGACATCGCCTGCCGCACCGCGCTGACCAGCTGGGCCCAGCAGCACACCGAAGAGGGCATCGATCCGGTACGCGTGACGATACCGACGGCCACCTCCGCGGCGTCTCAATGACCGAGACGGATCGTCCCACTATGGACTGCTCCGCGGGCGGGCATGAGAGTGCCGCTGGTGCAGAGCGAAGCGAGAGCAGTGCGGAAGGCTGCACAGGCGGGGCCGGGGGCGGCGGAGGACGCGGAGGAGGTGGAAGCCGGTCCGGAGAGTTTGCGGCGGGTAGCGGTGGCGTCATTCATCGGTACCGCCATCGAGTTCTCCGACAATTTCCCAGACTAGGGCTCCCACCTGCGGAAACACCCTCTACCTCAAGCAACTGCCAGCACGGGACCAGCACCGTTTCGGCTGGCCAGCAGCCTCCAGCTCTGCGATCCCCACCCGAAGCCCAAGCCCAAGCCCAAGCCCACAGTCCCCGTCGAAGACGGAGTCCCTCACGCTCGGTGTGGGACAGGTCCGGCGACTACCAGCGGCTGCGCAGCGGCCACCGGGCACCACTGGGGGCAGGGCGTGCCGGTCGGCCCAGCGGCGAACCGGAATCCGGGGTGCATAGTGAGGAGTTCAACGACCTCCTCGGTGCCGGCGAGGAGCTGCGGGGTCTTGACCTCGAAGGTGCCCCAAAAGTGCCGTACGCGGTAGCCGCAGTCCAGCGGGCAGCCGACGATGTGGTCCAGCGACAGGCCGCTCTCGCGGTAGGTGACGATCTGGCCCATAAACGGGTCGAGGCCGGCTTGCTGGTCGGCGGGCATGAGCCGCAGGGTGCGGGGGCCGGCGCCGATCTGGGCGATGTCCGGCGCGTTCTGGCTCATACGACCTCCTCCATCCGGACCGCCGAGGGGCCGGAGGAGAACAGCAGCTCGTGGCGGTCGGCACCGAACCAGGTGCCGAAGTCGCGGCAGACCGTTGCCGCGTCGTCGGAGCTGTGCACCAGGTTCTCGATCAGGCGGCCCTCGGCCCTGGACTTGGCCCGGCTGTCGTCGCCCAGATCCGGCCTCGGCTCACCAGCCGCCTCCTCACCTCCTGACGTGCCTGCTCTTCCTGATCGGCCGTCGCCGGGCCGATCGGCCGTCGCCGGGCGGGATCTGCACGATCCGCCAGCCCATTCCGTTCCCGCGACTCTCAACGCTGGCCAAACTGTTCACGGCGGACTACTGGATCGCCCTCGACGACGTCCAGTTCACCCGCCGCGGCTACCAGCGGAAGGTGGGGCATGAGCCACCAAGAACAGGGCTGGTGATCAGGTCGGGTGGCGCCGACCCGCAAGGACAGCGCCACCCGGCATGATCCAACAGCCTCGACCGGGGATTCGATCCCGCTCCATGTCCGGGAGCACATCGAGGCCGGAGGCGCGCAGCTTCACACGGGCATTGATCACGATGCCCCCGGTCAGTACCGGCGGGACCATATCCGGCTCCGTCGCCACTTCAGGGAGTGAACCTCGCTGTCATGGCTCGACTGCCTGGAGACCCTCGTCCGCGAAGCGGCTCAAACTCCTCCCGTACCGGCCAACGTCCTCGACGGCTTCGTCAGCCGGGGCCTGCCCGCCGCTCGCTCCCCAGCGTCACCCTGGCCGGCCAAGGGCAGCAGACATTCTTCATACCGGCCCTTCTGCCACTCGGGTGGTCACTGAAGTGATGATCGGCGTGCCGGTCCCCGGACGTCCCACCCGGCTGATGCCCTGGGGCAGGTTCGGTCGATCATGCTTGCGAGGAGACAGAGTTGGACGGCAAAGGCATGAACTGGGGCCGTGTGGTCCTGGCAGCCGTGGTGATGGTTGCGGTGATGCTGGGCGTGGCGCCCCTAGCTGTGTCCTCCCCCGCTCGCGGGGGACTGTCTGCCGAGCAGCCCCCGGAGCGGCTCCGGGTCATGAGCCTGAACCTGTGGTTCGGCGGCAGCCGCATCAACAACTACCTGGACAAGCAGGTCACGCTGATCAAGAAACACCGGGCCGACATCGTCGGCCTGCAGGAGGACTGGAATACCGACGCGAGCAGAAAGATTGCCGAGCGGCTCGGCTGGCACCGCACCTGGTGGAACAACCGTGGCACCATCATCAGCAAGTACCCGATCATCAAGGGGTCCGAGTCCGGCACCAGCCATTCGGGCGGCGCCACGATCGACCTCGGTGGGGGCCAGCACCTTGAGTTCTGGGCAGCCCACTTCTGGCACGACCCGTACGGGCCGTACGACGCCTGCAACTCCAAGATGACCGTCGAGCAGATCATGCGGCGGGAAGAGGCGTCGGGCCGCCCGAACCAGGCCCGGAATCTGGCCGAGGCACTGGCCCCGAAGATCGCCGAGGCGGACAAGACCCCGGTACTGCTCGCCTCCGACCTGAACACGCCCTCGCACCTGGACTGGACGGCGGCGACGAAGGACTCCCACTGCGGCTACGGGCCCGTGGTGTGGCCCACCACCCGCATCCTGCAGGACGCGGGGCTCAAGGACTCCTTCCGGGAGGCCAACCCGGACCCCGCGCGCACACCCGGCAACACCTGGTCCCCGATCTACCCCCGGCACAACGGGACCACGGGGCCCATCGAGCCGCAGGACCGGATCGACTACGTCCACTACGCGGGCAAGAAGCTGCGCCTCATCTCCTCGCAGGCGGTGGTGGACGGACAGCCGAAGCCGTACGGCGAAGGCCACGCCGACAACCAGTGGCCGAGCGACCACGCCGCGGTGGTGAGCGAGTTCGCCTTCAGGGAACCGCCGACGCCGACCCCCACCCCGACGCCGACGCCAACTCCCACGCCCACGCCGACCCCGACGCCAACTCCCACGCCGACGCCGACCCCGGTCCCGACCCCGACTCCGGTCCCGACTCCCACGCCGACGCCGACCCCGGTCCCGACGCCCACGCCCACCCCGACTCCGGTCCCGACGCCCACGCCGACGCCCACGCCCACCCCGACTCCGGTCCCGGAGAAGGGCAAGGTCAAGGTTGTCAAGATTGATGCCGAGACGAAGAAGCCGCTTGCCGGTGCCGAGTTCCAGCTGTGGCGCGAGTCGAACGGCACTGCGGGTCTGCAGCGGGACGGGCACAAGCCGGACGCCAAGGTCGGAGGGCCCTGCACCACGGATGGCAAGGGTGTCTGCCAGCGCGGGGATCTGGTGCTGGGTACGTATTACTGGCAGGAGACCAAGGCCCCCAAGGATGAGAAGGGCAAGCTTTACGCGCTGCCCAAGAACCCCGTGTCCGGCCCGCTGGTGGTGACCAAGGGCAACGCGAGGACGGGCGTCTCGATCACGGCCAAGAACGTGAGGCCGGACATCGAGACCGACAAGAAGGACGAGGCCACCAACTCGGCGGCCGACACAGAGGGTACGGCGGTCATTCTCCCTGACACCAAGGAGAAGGTCCTTTACACGACCAGCACAAACAATGGCACCGAGCCGTTGGTCAAGATCCGGAACAAGGACGTTGTCACCAAGGGCGATGCGAAGGTCAAGGATCTGAAGTGCACCTGGCCGGACGGTTCCACCAGCATCGATCCGGCGGGCAAGGAGGTGCGCTGGGCGGCGTCCTGGAAGGCGGATGCCGCCAGGAACCCTGCGGCTCAGTTCAAGGTCGGTGCGAGCTACAAGTGCACCGCCATCCTGTATGGCCTGAAGCCGGGCGTGATGCACGGCGACAACTTCACCGTCGAGGGCGAGGGTGCCCACAGCGGGATCACCGTCAAGGACGGCAACCCCTGGCACGGCGTGCCGGTCCGGCTCGTCAAGGTCGACGGCAAGACGAACAAGCCACTGGCGGGCGCGGAGTTCCAGGTGTGGCGCGAGTCGAATGGGACGGCGGGTCTGCAGCGGGACGGCGACACCAAGGTCGGCGGCCCGGTCACCACGGATGCTGACGGTACGGCGCAGATCAAGGGCCTCAAGCAGCTGAAGATGGGCTCCACGTACTACTGGGTGGAGACCAAGGCTCCCAGCGGGTACGAGCTGCCCAAGAACCCGGTCTTCGGTCCGATGGTTCTGACCAAGGACAAGCTCGCCACGACCGCGTCCCTCACGGTCAAGAACGAGAAGCCGGACATCCACACCAACAAGAAGGACCGGCAGACCGGCTCGGACGCGAACGCCGAAGGCCAGGCGGTCGTTCTTCCGGACACCAAGGAGAAGATCCTTGACATCGCCAACACGAACAACGGCACCGAGAACCTGATCAGGGTCAGGAACCGGGATGTCGTGGTCAAGGGTGATGCGAAGGCCAGGGATTTGAAGTGCACCTGGCCGGACGGCACCACCAGCATCGATCCGGCGGGCAAGGAGGTGCGCTGGGCGGCCTCTTGGAAGGCGGATGCCGCCAGAAATCCTGCGGCTCAGTTCAAGGTCGGTGCGAGCTATAAGTGCACCGCGGTGCTGTACGGCATGAAGCCGGGCAAGCTGCACACCGACAAGTCCACCGTCGACGGTGAGGGTGTCAACAGCGGCGTTCTGGTCAAGGACGACGACCCGTGGAATGGTGTGCCGGTCCGGCTCGTCAAGGTCGACGGCAAAACGAACAAGCCACTGGCGGGCGCGGAGTTCCAGGTGTGGCGCGAGTCGAATGGGACGGCGGGTCTGCAGCAGGACGGCGACACCAAGGTCGACGGCCCGGTCACCACGGGTGCTGACGGTACGGCGCAGATCAAGGGCCTCAAGCAGCTGAAGATGGGCTCCACGTACTACTGGGTGGAGACCAAGGCTCCCAGCGGGTACGAGCTGCCCAAGAACCCGGTCTTCGGTCCGATGGTTCTGACCAAGGACAAGCTCGCCACGACCGCGTCCCTCACGGTCAAGAACGTGAAGCCGAAGATCGTGACGGACAAGCGGGACAAGGCCACCAACTCGGCGGCCGACACGGAGCCGACCAAGGTCAAGC